>CAMYYX010000001.1 GCA_947303695.1 uncultured Prevotellaceae bacterium
AGAGCGAGAAACTGATACCTTTCGAGAGCATCTCGTCCATCCCGTCCACCATATCCTTAGCTGGACGGGTCTCATGACGTGCTCCCCACTTGTCGAACCAACCGCTCCAGAACTCTGAACACATCTTTGGTGCATCGGGACGAAGTTCGCCCAAACGGCGGAACTGGTCGTTGATGTTGGCTCCCGTTCCGAAATTCATCGTCCATACGAGGTCGTCCAAACCATTCTGCTCGAAGTTACTGCTCCAGTCGCACTGGAAGAGTGCCATCTGGTTTCCATAGATGGAGCGGATTTCTGAGACGTAAGGCTTGTCTGTTCCATAAGAGCCATATTCGTTCTCCACCTGAATCATGATGATAGGACCTCCGTTCTGGATGGTGAGCGGCTTCAATTGTTCACCCACTTTCTGTTCGAATATCTTCACGCGTTCCATGAAGTAAGGATCCCGTTCGCGCAACTTGATGTCCTTCTTCTTTAGCAGCCACCAGGGCAGACCGCCCATTTCCCACTCGGCACAGACATAGGGACCTGGACGTACGATGACGTAGAGGCCATTCTTCTGAGCCAATCGGCAGAACTCGGCTACATCGCTGTTGCCTGTAAAGTCGAACTGTCCTTCCTGCTGTTCGTGGATGTTCCAGAAGATGTAGATACATACGGCATTCATGCCAAGTGCTTTACACATCTGGATGCGGTGCTCCCAATAGGGACGTGGTATGCGCGGATAATGTACTTCAGCAGCCTTCACGATGAATGGCTTCCCATTTAGTAAGAACGTTCCCTTACCAGCTTCGAATGTCCCTTTTTGTGCCCAAACCACACAAGTGGCGAGAGCTAAAACAAATGTCAATAGTAGTTTTTTCATGTAGTTATGCTTATTCTCGTTATTTTTACAAATATAGCATTGCTATGTAATGAATGATAAACAGTACGGCTAACACACAGATTGTGATATTAAGTTTCTTGAATTTACCTGCGATCAGATTGACGAATACATAGAAAATCAATCCTATCATGATACCATCACTGATGCTATAAGCAAGTGGCATAAGCAGCATGGTGAAGAACGCGGGAATCGCCTCAGTGTACTCTTTCCAATTTATTTCAGTTATTGGTGAGCACATCATCACTCCTACAATTGCCAATACAGGGCCCGTAGCTTCTGATGGAACAGCAAGGAAGATTGGCGAGAAGAACAAAGCCAGCACGAAGCAAATTGCTATCGTGAACGAGGTGAGGCCTGTACGTCCGCCTTCTGCTACACCAGCTGAACTTTCCAAATAGGTTGTTGTTGTATTGGTTCCGAAGCATGCACCTGCTGTTGTGGCAATCGCGTCTGCCATGAATATCTTCGACAGGCCGTCTACCTTTCCTTCCTTGTCAATCATACCTGCTTTTACACTTACTCCCACAACGGTTCCCATCGTGTCGAATAAATCCATGAAAAGGAAGGTAAACACTACGATGAGCATATCAAAACTGAATACATCTTGCCAGTTGAACTGGCAGCAAATGGGTTCGATTGAAGGAGGAAGGTCAGCAAATCCGTCTATGTGAGTGATTCCCATAGGGATACCGAGAAGGGTTGTAATCAGAATGCCGAACAACATTCCGCCTTTCACCTTTTTCACAACGAAAGTACATGTGATGAATAATCCGATGATGGCCAAAATCACGTTGGGATTATTGAATTTACCCAACGTAACTAATGTGGTCGCGTCACGAACCACGATGCCAGAGTTCTGCAAACCTATGAATGCGATGTAAAGTCCGATGCCGACCCCAATAGCCTGTTTCAACCCCAACGGGAAAGCGTTAACGATGTATTCGCGCACATTCGTAGCAGAGATAATGATGAAGATGATGCCCTCAATCAGAATAGCTGTGAGTGCGAATTGCCACGAATAGCCCATTCCGATACATACGCCGTAAACAAAGAAGACGTTCAGTCCCATACCGGGAGCCAATCCGAACGGTTTCTTGGCATAAATAGCCATCATCAGGGTACCCACGATAGCAGCTAGAGCAGTCGCCGTGAACACTGCATCTACTGGCATTCCATATTCTTCTCCGAGTATATGGCCAATTTCGGCAAACATGGAGGGGTTGACTATCAAGATATATGCCATGGTCAGGAATGTCGTGATACCTGCTATGATTTCAGTCTTTACGCTATGCTTAGAAACATCAAAGCCAAATAAAGTTTTCAGTAGACTCATCTTTCTATTTCGTTTTAAAAGTTCCACTTAATACCCAGGCAAGGATTGCACTTGAATCCATCGTAAGTGCCGAAGTCATTCGAAAACTCTACCTCACCACCGATGTTCAGATTCTCACAGCCGAAGTGACGACCTACGTTATACCAGATTTGAGGCTCAGTGATAAAGGTGGTCGACTTGGAAACCCATGCACCGTTATCTGTGCGTGCAGCATGGTCTTCCCACCAGAAATCGGCAAAGCCGGAGAAACTGAGTCCCTCAACACCAAACAGGTCGTTCATGCCCCATACCACAGTGAACTGCATTGGGAGGTCGCTTTTCCCATGAGCGATGTTCTTGTTCAGTACTTCCAGTGTGAGTGTGTTCTTGAAGTCTGGACTGTGCATGAAGTAATTCACACCAAACAGCCATGCATTCTTAATCGAATAGCCGTTATAGACACCACCGTTGTACTCAACATGAAGGCTTAGTGGCGCGAATTTAGTGTTCTGCCAGAAGTTGAGTCCACGTGCAATCTCGAGATACGTACCGCAGGGCGCATCGTCTGCGCCGTCTTTCGTGCGGGTTTTGAAATCATGGTCGATAAAGAAGAACGTGTCACCCCATTTGTCCTGCTTGAACATCTCGAATGTGGTTGTAATCTGCTTACGATCTTTCCCAAAATCGTAGAATACTTGCAGATTAGTTTGTGCCATTGCTCCCAAGGTCATCAAAGATGCAATAGCAAATGTTAAAACTTTTTTCATTTGGTAGTTGTTTAATAAGATGAATCGGACATTATTAATTTCTACTTGCAAAAATAAGAATTATTTTGCTAACTTGTATCTTTTCGTTTAGATTTTTTTACAAAAAGGAAGAATTTTTTGTGTTTTGCTGTGAAATATGAAAATAATATAGTATATTTGCATCCCGAATACATATCACAAATTATGAGTAACGAACAATATTACCCAGCTATTCGGGATGCAAGTCAATTAGGCTATCCTAAAACCTTTCTTCTCGGTGTCCAGCACTTGTTTGCCATGTTTGGCTCAACCGTCTTAGTTCCTGTCCTCACAGGCCTTTCGGTTTCTACCACACTGTTGTTTGCTGGTATCGGAACCCTGATATTCCATTTCATCACCAAACTGAAAGTACCGGCATTCCTCGGTTCGTCGTTTGCATTCATCGGCGGCTATCTGTCTGTGAAGGCTGCAGGAGCCGAATTGGGAATGACCGATGAAATGGCACTCGATTATGCCTCTATCGGTGTCTTCTTTGCCGGTCTCTTATATTTTGTGATAGCAATGGTTGTCAAGATGTTTGGCGTGAACAAGATATTGCAGTTTTTCCCTCCAATCGTTACAGGTCCTATTGTGATTGCCATCGGATTGGTCCTCTCGGGTAAAGCCATTGAGAGCTGCAACGAGAACTGGTGGGTAGCGATGACAGCGTTGACCACTGTGCTCATTGCCAATATCTGGGGAAAAGGATTCCTGAAGATTATTCCAATTATTTTGGGCGTGATAGGTTCATACGTGATGGCTGTATGTCTAGGCGATGTCGACTTCTCCTCTTTAGAGGAGGTTCCTTGGGTAGGATTGCCGCTCAGTTACGAATCAACCGTCTTCTCCATTTTTGAGAATCCTGACTATACATTTATGGCGTCAACAATACTCGCAATTATGCCTATTGCAGTGGCCACAATTGTAGAACATGTTGGTGATATGTGTGCAATTTCTTCAACAACAAGAAGAGACTGCCTGAAAGAGCCAGGACTTCATCGCACCTTGACAGGTAATGGTATTGCTACTGCTGTCGCAGCACTCTTTGGTGCACCAGCCAACACCACTTACGGTGAGAATACAGGAGTGTTGAATCTTACACGTGTGTACGACCCGATGGTTATCCGTATCGCAGCCATCCTCGCCATCGTCATATCGTTCTGCCCTAAGTTCACCGAACTCATCCATCTCATGCCCGTAGCTACCGTTGGTGGAGTTTCACTCATCCTTTACGGAATGATTTCATCAGTAGGTGTACGTAATCTTGTTGAAGCAAAGGCCGACCTTTCACTCTCACGCAACTTCATTGTGGTTGCAAGCATCCTTGTATTAGCTATAGGCATTAAATACGGCCTCAACGACCAAGTTGATGTCTTTGGCATCAAGCTCTCCGGACTTGCTGTAGCCGCCATCGTAGGTGTCTTCTTGAATGCTATCTTTCCAAAGGAAAAGAAAGAATAAAAGGAGTAGGTAACTCCCATGTAGCTCCGAGGTGGCTCCCACTGAGTTTCGGTAGAGTTTCGGTGTGCGAACTACTGAGTTTCGGTGTGGCGAGTATGTAGCAACTACATAGGGCCTATATGGTAAGATGCTGGGAAAAAGATATGAAACGAAGTAAATACCTTATTATAATATTATCAGTAAGGCAGAGTGTTAGCACTGATAATGGCTGCACGAAGGATGAGGCACAGAAAGGCTACACCATTATCTATAGGGAGGGGGAGAACTAAACAAAATATATTATCGCAATGAAAAAGATGAAGAACTGGGTGATTGCTGCCACCCTTATCATTTGCAGCGCAAGCGTGATAACATCGTGTTCGAACGATGATTCTCCTGTGGTACCAACAGACGAGGTGGAGGCACAATTGCAGCAGATGACGCTGCGCGAAAAAGTGGGACAACTGTTCTATGTGCGTCCTGAGTGTCTTGATACCACCATTCATTTCAACCTGATCAGCACTATAGACAGCAGTGCAGACGACATCAAGAAAATTAAGTTGCAGGCTGTGAATGCCACGATGCTGGCAGTGAATGAGCAATATCCCGTAGGTGGCATTATTCTCTATGCCCACAACATTGAGGACGAGGCGCAGTTGGCGACCTTTATACCGCAAATACGTGCCCTGAAAGGTTCTCCACTGCTTTGTATAGACGAAGAGGGCGGACGTGTAGCACGTATTGCTAACAACGAGAACTTCCATCAGAAGAAGTACGAGTCAATGGGCGCCATCGGTGCAACAGGCGACCCAACTAACGCTTACGAGTGTGGAAACACTATCGGTACCTATCTGAAGAACTATGGTTTCGATATTGATTTTGCTCCAGTAGCCGACGTGAATACCAACCCGGAAAATATCGTCATCGGAGCCCGTGCTTTCAGTGACGATCCTGCGGTTGCAGCATCTATGGTGACTAACTATTTGCAAGGACTGAAGGATGCGGGCATTGTCGGTTGTATCAAGCATTTCCCAGGTCATGGAGACACCAAGGCCGATACCCATTACGGTTACGCCTCAACCCAGAAGACGTGGGCAGAGATGCTCAACTGTGAGATGTTAACATTCCGTGCAGGCATCAATTGGGGCTGCCAACTGATTATGACGGCTCATATCGCTGCACCCAATGTTACAGGTTCTGACATTCCTTCTACGATGTCATCCATCATCCTACAGGACAAGTTGCGTGGCGAACTTGGCTACCAGAACATCATCATCACCGATGCTATGGAGATGGGGGCCATCACCAAGCAATACAACAATGCTGAAGCCGCTGTCGGTACATTCTTGGCTGGTGCAGACATCATTTTAGGTCCGCAGAATTTCGTTGAGGCCTTTGATGCTGTCGTTGCTGCTGTTGAGAACGGCACCATCAGCGAGGAACGCCTTGACCAGAGTGTGCGCCGTATATTGACTTTAAAAAGACAAAAGCGATTTTAATCTGGACACAATAGCATAATCCCAATTACATATGATGAATGTAAAATTTGAATGCCGAAATTTAGTAACTTTACCAAGAAGTCTTGGTTGAGTGAACTGGGAATGGTGTTTATGAGTACGACTATCTCTATTGTGCTTACGTTTGGAACTGCTCATGTCATCGAACAATACGAGAAGAAGAAGGCAGGCCGTCAGATGGCCATTATGGTGATTCACGACATGGACAACACGGTGCAGGCATTCAGAAGGTATGCTCAGCAGGAGGAGTCGAATTATAAGATGGTACAGGATGTGATGATGCATATGGATTCTCTTTCTGCCATCAGCGAAGACACTCTGATGATGATGTTGCGTTTTTTGACGGTGTATAAAGATGAGATATACATATTGGATGATTCGAGCGAGAAGATTTTCCTGAACAATCAGAATGCGTGGAGCAATATCAATAATGCTCAGTTCCTGGATGTGGTACAGTCTTTCTTCAGGGAACGACATGACCTGTATAAGACCATCAACAATGGAGCGCAATGGGTTCGACCTGTGCCATTGGATGATTTCGTCAAGAAACAGATGGAGAATGAAGATTATAACCTCAACTCTTTGGATTATCTGAAGGAGTTGCTCTCAAGGGACAATGTGCGTTATTATCTGGCGATGTCATCCGGACGTCAGCTGGAGTTTAATGATATTGCAGACAAATGGCAATGTTGCAGCGATCAGTGTAAGTTCATGATGGACATAACGGACAAGGAACTGAAGGAATATGCTGAGAAAACCCTGCGGACAGGTAAGCCATTGAAAGAGCACAACCTTATTGGCGCATGGACTGGAACATCGAATTCGAACATACAAGAAACTATCGAGTTCAAGGATGACCATACGCTTCATTATCTGTGTGTTGAACAGATGACATCACATTGTTTTTTTGGTCTTCTTCAACTTAAATATTCATACAATGGAGTGTGGACACTGAAGGGTGATTCTCTGATTATGAAATATGATCCGGGGATGGAATATGACGTTGATACAACAGGGATTAGCTACAAGCCCGATATGAAGGAGTCTTTGTCTAATGTGCTGGATGAAGTTGAGGAGGCGTTTAAACAAATGAAGAAAAAGAAGGCTGCAGAAGGTGTCCATACAGACGCCTATGCAGTGTCAATTGATACTTCGCTTGACAAGATAGAAATGCGTAGTGAGGAAAAAGACGATGAAGGTATGATGCAGACGGTGTTCAAGTATCTGTTGAGAAAAAATGAAGAATCAGAAAAATAATTAGGTGTTTGCAAAATAAAAGTGAATGTTTTGCGTTATATAGGTAAAAGCATATCTCACGAATTCACAATTCATCATTCATATTGAACATTGCTGCCTATGAGAGATTTTACACAAGACACTGATTTTGATTCTTTACAACTTGACGGAATGGCACCCATGCATGCCAGCGAGGAAACTCTCAGTTTCATTCGTATGTTTGCTCAATCTTATCAAGCTCATATTTATTAGGGAGATAATAGGGAGATATTAAGTCAGTTGGAACGTACACAATTACTGAAATCGTTAGCGTCGAATCCCGATGTGCGGCGATTGGCGGAGGCGATAGCAAAACGGAAATCTAATGTAGTAGTAGATGGACTTCAGGGTTCATCTGCTGCTTTGTATTTTGCTGCTTTGCTCAATCGTGGATTGGTACGTGAAGATGGTGGTGGGCAACCTTATCTGTTTGTGATGGACGACCAGGAGGATGCGGGCTATTTCTATCACGACCTGACCCAAATGCATGGCGACAAGGACATCGCGTTTTTCCCGTCATCCTATCGTAGAGCCATCAAATATAATCAGAAGGATGATGCAAATGAACTGTTAAGGACGAATACACTGACTTCTGTCCTCAACAGACCATCCTCTCTCAACGCTCAACTTGTGATCGTCACATATCCAGATGCGTTAGCAGAAAGGGTCGTGTCGCGTCAGAATGTGGAACAGCACTCAATCATATTGTCGAAAGGTAGCACAGTTGATGTGATGGAGTTGGAATCCCAATTGTTTGACTTGGGATTCACGCGTACCGATTATGTATATGAACCTGGTCAATTTGCCATACGAGGCAGTATTGTCGATGTGTTCTCTTTCAGTAATGAGGATCCATATCGTGTGGATTTCTTTGGTGACGAAGTGGATAGCATCCGCACGTTCGACATCATCAGTCAGCTATCTGGAGAAAAACAGGAATCGATTACCATCGTGCCAGATCTTTTGGAGACTCAGTGCCAGTATATCTCTTTGCTCTCGTTCTTGCCAGAGAATACACTGGTTGTGACACGTAGCTTGCAATATGTGGCTGATAAGATCGATGAAATCTGCAAAGCAGGGCGTTCAAGGCAGGCTGAGATAGAAGCAGATGCAACCACAAAAGAAATGATTGTGCCTGATGGCCTTTTGTCGTCAAAGGCGGAATTCGAAAAAGATGTGGCTCAACTGCGAAAGGTGATGATTGGCAGTAGTATTGTAAAGGAGACACAAGATAGTAAGAGCCTCCATGTGAGTTTTAACACAAGTACCCAGCCATTGTTCCATAAGAACTTCGAGCTGGTGACGAACGAGTTTGAACGATTGATCAGTGAAGGCTATTCCATCAATATATTTGCAGATAACGATAAACAGATCCGACGTCTGGAGGATATCTTCGATGCAAACCGTAAGGGCAGCATGCTGATAACGTTTACACCAGTACCTACGGCCATCCATGAAGGTTTCATTGACCATACGGTAAAGCAATGCTACTTTACCGATCATCAGTTGTTCGATCGCTATCATAAATATAGCCTGAAGAGCGATAAAGCCCGTCGGGGAAAGGTGGCTCTCACCTTGAAGGAAATACAGCAGTTCGGAATCGGTGATTATGTGGTGCATATAGATCATGGTGTGGGTAAGTTCGGTGGTTTGGTGCGTGTGCCGACGAATGGGCAGATGCAGGAGATGATCAAGATTATCTATCAGAACGACGATATTGTCTATGTGTCGATTCATGCCCTCAATAAAGTATCGAAATACAAGGGTAGGGAAGGTGAGGCCCCACGACTGAACCGCCTGGGTACAGGTGCATGGGAGCGTATGAAAGAGCGGGTGAAGAAGAAGGTGAAGGACATCGCTCGTGACTTGATTCGTCTTTATTCGCAACGTATGCAGGAGGCAGGCTTTGCCTACAGTGCTGACAGCTATATGCAGCATGAGTTGGAGGCAAGTTTCATCTATGAAGATACCCCCGACCAGTTCAAGGCAACGCAGGATGTGAAAACCGATATGGAAAAGCCGCAGCCGATGGATCGTCTGGTGTGTGGAGATGTAGGATTCGGTAAGACCGAGGTGGCCATCCGTGCTGCTTTCAAGGCGGCTGCCGATAGTAAACAGGTTGCTGTGCTTGTTCCTACTACCATTCTGGCCTATCAGCATTATCAGACCTTCAGCGAACGTCTCAAGGATTTTCCTGTAAGAGTGGAATATATCAGCAGGGCACGAAGTGCAAAACAAATCAAAGAGGTGCTTGCCGATTTGGAGGTAGGAAAGGTGGATATCATTATTGGTACACACAAACTGATAGGAAAGGATGTGAAATTCAAAGATCTGGGTTTGTTGGTGATAGATGAGGAGCAGAAGTTCGGTGTGTCCGTGAAAGAGAAGTTGCGTCAGATGAAAATCAATGTAGATACCCTTACGATGACAGCAACACCTATCCCACGAACCTTACAGTTCTCGTTGATGGGCGCGCGCGATTTGAGTATCATACAAACTCCGCCGCCGAACCGCTATCCTATACAAACAGAGATACATACGTTCTCGCCAGAGATTATTGCAGAAGCTATCAACTTTGAGATGAGCCGTAACGGACAAGTGTTCTTTGTCAATAACAAGATTAGCAATCTGGAGGAATTGAAGTCGCTGATTGTGAAAAATGTTCCCGATGCCCGTGTGTGTATCGGACATGGTCGTATGAATCCACAGGAACTCGAAGAGGTGGTGTTTGACTTTATGAACTATGACTACGACGTGATGCTGTCGACGACGATTGTGGAGAACGGTATTGATATTCCGAATGCAAACACCATTATTATAAATGGGGCACAGAATTACGGACTGAGTGACTTGCATCAGATGCGAGGCAGGGTGGGACGTAGTAACAAGAAAGCGTTCTGCTACCTTCTGGCACCTCCTTTGGCTGCACTCAATGATGATTCCAGACGACGTCTCCAAGCGTTGGAAAACTTCTCGGGATTGGGCTCGGGCATGCAGATTGCCTTGCAGGATCTTGATATCCGTGGAGCAGGAAATCTGTTGGGGGCCGAGCAGAGTGGTTTTATTGCAGATTTGGGCTATGAAGCATACCAGAAAGTGCTGGCAGAAGCGATGGAGGAACTGAAGCATGAGATGTATCAGCAACCGACTTCCGGTGATCAGGGAGATGCGGAGAAGGTTTACATCAACGTACCATTTGTTTCGGAGGCATCGGTGGAGTCCGATCTTGTAGCCCACTTCCCTGAGTCGTTTGTACCAAGTAGCGGAGAACGTATCACATTGTATCGTGAACTCGATTCCATCACTTCTTACGAGCAACTTGATGCCTACAAGCAACGTCTCATCGACCGATTCGGACAAATCCCAGAGGAGGGTGAGGAATTGCTGAAGGTGATGCCGCTCAAGTGGCTTGCTGCTGCGGTGGGTGTTGAGAAAGTCACCTTGAAGAGTGGTAATATGATACTTTATCTGGTGGCAGATTTTGATAGCCGTTATTATGAGAGTGAAGCGTTCGATAAGATTATCGACTATGCTTCATTCCATCCAAGAAACACCAAGATACGTGAACATGACGGGCGACGCTCACTTTGGATTAAAGGTGTTAATTCTGTAAGTCAGGCTGTCACAATTCTTCAAGAAATCAATAAAAAGAGTTAGGAAATCAAAACTTTTATAAAATAAATCGATTTTTGTTTTGTAATTTGCTTCCTTTGTGCTATCTTTGCAGTTCATAGAATTAATATCTGGTTGAATATGAACGCAAGCGATAGCATAGTAATCATACCAACGTATAACGAAAAAGAGAATATCGAGAAGATTATCCGTGCCATTTTTGCATTGGAGAAATGCTTCCATGTTCTGGTTATCGACGATGGTTCTCCTGACGGGACAGCAGGTATCGTCAAGCAGCTGATGAACAACGAGTTTGGTGATAGACTGTTTATTGTTGAACGTTCGGGTAAATTAGGTCTCGGTACGGCTTATATTACTGGCTTTAAGTGGAGTATAGAACACAAGTATGATTACATCTTTGAGATGGATGCTGACTTCTCGCATGCACCAACCGACCTGCCACGTCTTTATTCTGCATGTGCTGATGATGGGTATGACCTTGCTATCGGTTCACGCTATATTTCTGGTGTGAATGTTGTGAATTGGCCGATGGGACGTGTGTTGATGTCGTATTTTGCTTCGATGTATGTACGGTTCGTCACAGGTTTTCAGATTCACGATACAACAGCAGGTTTTAAGTGCTACAAACGTCGTGTACTTGAGACAATTGATCTTGATGCCATCCGATTTAAAGGCTATGCATTCCAGATAGAAATGAAGTTTACCGCCTATAAGTGTGGTTTTAAGATAAAAGAAGTTCCTGTGATTTTCGTGAATCGTGTAGAAGGAACATCAAAGATGAGTGGAGGTATTTTCAGTGAGGCGTTACTTGGTGTCATCCGTCTGCGTTTCGACGGTTGGTTCAAGAAGTACCCACAACCAAAAGACTAGAGCATGCGAACAATTATAAGTGGAGCTACAATCGTTAATGAAGAACGTCGTTTCATCGGATCGGTCATCATAGAAGATGAACGGATTGCGGATATTCAGGAAGGTGAGATACTACCTTCGGAAGATCATGTCAATTTCATTGATGCCAAAGGATTGTTTCTGTTTCCTGGAGTCATTGATGACCATGTCCATTTCCGCGAACCTGGTTTTGAGTATAAAGCAGACATCGCTTCAGAAAGCCGTACAGCGGCTGCAGGAGGTGTCACTTCCTATATGGAGATGCCGAATACCAACCCTCCGACCACGACATTGGAACTCCTTGAACAGAAATTTGAGATAGCGAAGCGCCAGAGTCGTGTGAATTATTCGTTCTTCTTTGGTGCGACAAACGAAAATATCGATGAACTGACACTGCTCAATCCACATCGTGTGCCAGGTGTAAAAGTTTTTATGGGATCCAGTACAGGTGACCTGCTTGTTGACGATGATGACTCTATGCGAGATATTTTCGAACAGTCACCGTTGCGTATCGTAGCCCATTGTGAAGACAATGCCATCATTGAGAAGAACATTAAGGCATTCAAGAAACGATATAAAGGTCAGAATGATTTTCCTGTCCGTTATCATTCCCGCATTCGTAGTGTTGAGGCTTGCTATGCTGCATCTTCGAGAGCTGTAGCACTTGCAAAGGAGACAGGAGCACGTCTGCATATCGCTCATGTGTCATCAGAACGTGAGTTGTCGTTGTTTGAATCTAAACCTCTTGAGGAGAAACAGATTACTGCAGAGGTGTGTCTTGCACATCTGATGTTTACGACAGAAGACTAGGACTTGCTGGGAACTAAAATCAAATGTAATCCGTCCGTCAAGACTCCTGAAGATCAGGCAGCCCTATATGAAGCGATGAACGATGGACGAATTGATGTTGTCGCTACCGACCACGCTCCCCATTTGCTCAATGAGAAAGTGGGAGGCGCGTTGAAAGCGATGTCGGGAATGCCGCTTATTCAATTCTCTCTTGTCAGTATGCTCGAGTTATCGGACAAAGGTATCATACCTCTGGAGCATATTCCACAACTGATGAGTCATAATCCAGCTCGCCTATATAGAATCCGTGAAAGAGGTTTTATCCGTAAGGGTTATTACGCTGATTTGGTGTTGGTTGATCCCAATGCCAACTGGCAAGTGGGTGAGGGACGTTACTATACGAAGTGTGGATGGACACCGATGGATGAACGCACATTTAAGTGGAAGGTTGTACGTACTTTAGTGAATGGAGTAACAGCATACTCGGATGGTATCGTTATCGACGGCATCCGTGGAATGGAATTGGTATATGATTAGCCGTTACACGATTGACGAACTGACCGACCTCATTAGTTGGGAGCATTTCTTCTATACTTGGAATGTGAAGTCGGGTTCAGACGAAGCCGCTCAATTGAAACACGAGGCCTTACAACGTCTGGATTCGTTGAAAGAGCATCTACAAGTCCATTATCTCTATCAGATGTTTGAAGCCCAATCTGTTGATGATGATGTTGTTGTGCTTAACAAGTATCGCATTCCTTTTCTGCGCCAACAGATTCCCAATTCAGAAGGTTATTGTCTGTGTGTGAGTGACTTTGTGCGTCCGCAACATGACCGTGTGGGAATCTTCGCAACGTCTGTAGGTCAGTTAGCTGATACATCCAGCGATGACCCGTATGCCAGCTTATTGCTGCAAACCCTTTCCGACCGTTTGGCTGAGGCTGCTGCTGAACGACTTCAACAGCAGGTTGCAGAGGCGGAAGGGTGGAACGCTCAACAGATCATTCGTCCGGCAGTTGGCTATCCAATGATTCCAGATATGTCCATCAATTTCATGCTCGACGAACTCTGTGACTTGGGTCAGATAGGTATCCAGCTGACAGAAAACGGTATGATGCATCCACATGCTTCAGTAAGCGGATTTATGATGGTCAATCCTCATGCATGCTATTTTGCTGTCGGGCCTATTAGCGAAGAGCAATTGATTGACTATGCTCAGCGTAGGGGGTATACGATTGAACGGATGAGAAAATTTATAAAAGGGGTATAGTTGACTATATGAAAATTTTAAAGAAAATGCTCATTATCATAGGCATCATCATCCTACTCATACTTATTTTGGTTGGAGTCGGCTATTTCTATGGTAGTCGTCATTTTGTGGTTCGTGAAGAAACGATTGAGTTTCAGGATCTTCCTGACGAATTCGACGGTTACCGCATTTGCCAATTCTCAGACTTCCATGCGATGGCGTTCCATCGTGGTCACGAGGAGGATGTACAGAAAGTGGTCGATCTCATCAATGCACAGCATTGTGACTTGATTGTGTTTACAGGTGACCTCGTAACCATACAAGCCAATGAGCTCGATGGTTTCATGGACCAACTCTCCCAGCTTTCTGCTCCTGATGGTGTCATGTCCATCATGGGTAACCATGATTATGGCATGTATCAACGCAGGTTTACGAAGGCACAGAGGCGTAATGACATCAAAGACTTATATAGACGTCAGCATGATATGGGTTGGCAACTCTTGCTCAATGAGCATACATCCATTCATCGTGGTGACGATTCGCTTGTGATTGTCGGCGTTGAGAACGATGGGACACCGCCTCATTTCCCTCGATTCGCAGATTTGAAGAAAGCAATGCACGGAATTGACGAGGGGGCGTTTCAGATTATGCTCAGTCACGATCCCACCCATTGGCGTCGTAGTATCATTCCAGAAACAGATGTGCAACTGACCCTCTCAGGTCATACCCATGCAGGCCAATTTAAGATCTTCGGATGGTCACCTGTCACGATGGTTTATAAAGAATGGACAGGACTCTATTCTAATCAGAAGAACGCTGCAGACGGACAGCCTCTCACCCAGTATCTCCACATCAGCGAAGGGGTAGGGTGTGTACCCGTACCTTTCCGTATTGGAGCATGGCCAGAAATATGTGTTCTTACACTCAAAAAACAATAGTTCAATGTACACACTCTATTCCTTCCTCATCGCCACCCCTCTCTTCCTCATCGCCACCATCATCATTGGTCTGTTGGTGTCCATCACTGCCTTGTTTGGACTGAAAACACTCCCACATCGCATCCTTCCCATGTGTTGGGGACGCATCTGTTGCTGGCTCTATCTGCTTCCTGTCCATGTGGAAGGGCGTGAGCAGCTCGATACGAAGCAGTCATATATCTTTGTAGCCAACCACCAAGGCTATCTCGACATCCTGCTGATGTACGGTTATCTTGGTCATAGCTTTAAGTGGATGATGAAAGAATACCTCAAAAAAATGCCTATTGTCGGTCAAGCATGTATGATTAGTCGTCAGATATTCGTGGGAGATAGCTTGGCATCCATTCAGCAAGCAGTGAAGAATGCACGTAAAACGCTACAGGGTGGAATGTCTATGTCCATCTTTCCAGAAGGAACACGTAGTTATGATGGTACGATGGGAACTTTCAAACGCGGAGCTTTCATGTTGGCCAATGAGATTGGACTGCCCATCGTGCCCATCACCATCAATGGTTCGTTCCGAGCCTTTAGCCGTAAGGATAAGAGTGTGACGCGTGAAACACTTTCGCTTATCATTCATGAGCCCATTACTCCCGACTATTACCAGCATAAACCGACCAAGGTGTTCATGCAGGAAGTGCATGATATCATCAATTCGAGTCTCGATTAATGCAAAAATGGAAATAAAATAAGAAAAAAAACTGATTTTTTTCATTTTTTTTTACTTTTGTATTTTTTATTCCTTAAAAATTCTTAACTTTGCGATGTGTTAGTAAACCTAATTACAAATTAAAACTTAATTATTAAAAGCGTATGAAGAAACTTTTTTTAGCAAGTATCGTTGCACTCGCAATGGGTTTTGCATTCGTTTCATGTAATCAGAAAAGTGATGCTCCAGTAGACATCAAGACTGATGGAACTGCAGTAGAAGTATTGACAGACATCGTTACAAAGGCTAAGGCTGATGGTGCTAACTGGACTGTTGACCAGTGGAAGTATGTCTACAAGCAGGTTGGTATTGCAATGAAGCCAATGATGCTTGAAATTGCATCTATTACAGAAAACATTACTGAGGAAAATGCAGAAGAGATGATGGCAAAGTATGAGACTCTTGGAAAAGAGTATGAGCCAGTTGAGAAACTCGTTGACGAGCTTTCAGAGATTGCTAAGGCTTCACCAAATGGCAAGATTGTTGAGGAAGACAAGGAATTCCAGAAACAATTAGAGCAAGAACTGGGTTTGCCAGATCTTTAATCGGTCATTGATTTCAGAACAAACGCTTCACATTAGTGAGGCGTTTTTTATTGAAAGGATATAGATAGATGCCTATTTTGACTCCATCAAAGACAAAAAAGCATCTCAGAACAGAAAAATAAAGGATTATATTTTGTCGTTTGCTTGGTTGTTGCTATCTTTGCAGCATCATTCGGACTTTGAATAAAACAATGTTATAAAGATGGGTAATAGTAGTTCCAAGTATTATTTAAAAGTTTTATTAAAGATTTTAAAGGGTGTTGCTATCTTATTTGTGATAACAATGGTTGGATGTTTGATTGCGGATAAGATATGTTTTATCAGGTCTGACATCCGATACGAATGGTATTCCGGCATTTGGCACGGATTATTCATGGTCCCTCATTGGATTATGGCGAATGTGTTTGACAAGAACGTATATTGTCAAGCACCTAATCATACTTCAGGATATGTCTTTTATTGGTGGTTGATGCTCGTGTTTCATACTTTTGTGGCCTTCTGTGCCATCGGACCTGGGACGAGCATAAAGAAGTAAACTGTTATTCGATTTGCTCGGGTGAAATGAGTGTTGGATCGAACATCACTTTTGAGTGATTGTCCCAACTCAACTCCCGGCTGACCACTTCTCCTGTTGTGGGATTGAGGGTTTCCCTGTATATTTTGGAAATGCGGTAATATGTACCATCAGCTTCTTGATGGAAATGATGCCCTTCTTCTGTTAGACGATACGCATAGAGGAAAGGGTGCTCGCTTCGTAGTTCGGCCATCAACTCGTCACCTTCACACCACGTGCAGAGTTGTACCGTTTGGTCTGTGTCGTTACGAAAGCGGTAGTCAACGAAATTGTAGTTGACAGATGTCCCTGCACTGTAGGGATGATGTTGACCGTGGGGATCTGGTGCAAGGGCATCGGAGTGGTGGTGTAGTTCGGTGATTGTCATTGGACTATGGAGTATGAGCAGGTTGATGGTGTTGGCTAGGTTGCACAATCCTCCGCCCACTCCTGCTGTGAGATGTCCGTTGATTAGTACGCGCCCATCTTTGAATCCATTTTGTCTTGATGTCTTCCCAACGACTTTCCAGAATGAGAATGTTTCGCCAGGATGGATGAGTAGTCCGTCAATTTTGCTACATGCCAACCGTATGTTGTCGGCTTTGTTTTGTTGGTGTAGGGGATTGATGCCTGGTCCGTGTTTGATCATGTTGTTGTGTTGTATGTTGACAACCTGAGGCAATCGGATGTCTTGATGGCATACAGCATACGTCTCATGAGAGAACATGTCTTTAATGCTCCGTTTCCATCGCTCTTTCTGTAGCGAAAGTGCATAAGTAAATGGACATATTTCACAAAATAGTTTCCTTTTCACGTTTGACTGTTTTTGACTGTTTTTTGTCTATTCCTTTTTCTTGTCAGTTGCAAAGATACAAAAAAACTCTATATGAATGGCAAGAATAAAAGAAATAAGGTTGAATTGCTTTGTGGATTGGGAAAAAAATCGTAAATTTGCACCTGTTTTTGTAAAGATTCATTATAAATGAAAATATTCTTATCCATAACTAAACAACTATTGATCATGAAAAAGGTTTATTTACAAATCCTATTGATTCAGTGCCTACTAATGATGGGTGCTGGAATGTCTTTTGCACAACAAGTAAAGAATATCATTGTGATGATTCCAGACGGTTGCTCTCTTGCTACCATCAGTA
This sequence comes from uncultured Prevotellaceae bacterium, assembly GCA_947303695.1. Taxonomy (GTDB): domain Bacteria; phylum Bacteroidota; class Bacteroidia; order Bacteroidales; family Bacteroidaceae; genus Colivivens. The sequence continues at coordinate 17,713 of CAMYYX010000001.1, forward strand.
CAGCCCGATGGTATCAGTGGATGACTGATCCTGAGAAGGAGAATCTTGCTATTGACCCTTATATCTGTGGTACGGTAAGGACGACTTGTTCGAACGCACCTATCGGTGACTCTGCCCCTACAACATCATGTTATATGACAGGCTACAACAGTCTTAAGGGCTGGGTAAGTACTTATCCAACACCAGACCCTGATAACGACATCTATCCTGTAAATCCCAAACGTGCTTATCAACCTTTGACGACTGTATTAGAGGCATCAAAGATGTTGGGTAAGTCAACGGGATTAGTTTGTACATGTTACTTCCCTCATGCTACTCCTGCCGATTGTTCGGCTCACCACTATAATCGTGATAAGTATGACGAGATAGCTAGCCAGCAGGCACACAACCGCATCAACGTGGTTATCGGTGGTGGTGTGAGCCGTATTACCGTAGAGGGTGAGGCCTATCTGAAGAATGCAGGTTGGGACATTATCAAGGATGACTTGAATGCAATGCGCAGTTGTGAGAATAATAACATGTGGGCACTCTTCGGTCAGAACGATATGCCATACGAACTGGATCGTGACGCAAACCGTTACCCATCGTTGGCAGAGATGACAAGTACGGCCATCAAGAAATTGTCAGCTAACCCAAAGGGTTTCTTCCTGATGGTTGAAGGCAGTAAAGTTGATGGTGCCGCTCACAACAATGATCTCCCTGGTATGATACATGATTATCTGGCATTTGATGAAGCTTGTCGTGAAGCGATTGAGTTTGCTAAGAAGAATGGAGAGACAGCTGTACTTGTACTTTCTGATCATGGTAACAGCGGATTGAGCATTGGCCGCCGAGATAACGGTAATTATGCAGCTACTCCTGCGAACCGCTTGTTTGGTGCTATGAAAAATTTCAAGGCAACAGCAGAAGAAGTGGCAAACAAATTGAATAACGCTCCATTTGAACAGGCACAGAGCATCTTTAAGGAGTGGTGTGGTTTCGAACTGACGAATGAAGAATTAGAGTTCTTAAAGAACTGCGACGAATATAAGAGTAGTCCGATTGAGAAGGAACAGCGCAAGCAGGAATCACGTAAGTACTATCGTACAGGACTGACTCGTACGGTGGCTCAGTTTATGACCGACCGTACTGGAATGTCATTCACTACGAATGGTCATACCGGTGAAGATGTGATTCTTGCAGGTTTCCATCCCGACCCACAGTGGCGTCCGGTAGGTGAGTGGTCGAATGTGAAGTTCAACGGTTATATCTGCTCTTTGATCGGTATCACCCGTGAAACCCTTGATGAATTGACGAATCAGTTCTTCGCTCCTCATAAGGAGGTGCTGGACGGTGTGGCAGGTGTTACCTATAAGATGGAAAAGATTAAACTGAATGCTCCTACTCAGGGTGGACAGAACCGAGGTGGCGGCGGCTTTGGCGGCGGCTTCCCAGGTGGTGGATTCCCCGGCGGTGGTTTTGGTGGCGGCTTCGGTGGTTTCGGTGGTGGCTTTGCTCGCCCTGTTATTCCAGAGGTTATGCAGTTGACGATTACCACCAAGACAGGTAACATCGTTTTGAAGTCAACATCAAATGTAGCTGAGGTGAACGTGAAGAAAGGTAAGATGACCAACACTCAGATGGTTGACCTCAAGACAGTCGTTCTTTACGTGGATAAGAATGATACATTCTACATTCCACGCAACATCTTGTCTCTGGTGCAGCAACAGCAGTAAGAGTCCGTGTAGAGGATATGTAATTTTTTTAACACAATAGATTTTAACGAAAATGATGGAAAGAGACAAAGAAATCTTCTCTTTGATTGAACGCGAACATCAGCGTCAACAGAAAGGTATTGAGCTGATTGCGTCAGAAAATTTTGTAAGTGATCAAGTCATGCAGGCAATGGGTTCTTGCCTTACGAACAAGTATGCAGAAGGTTATCCTGGCAAACGCTATTATGGCGGTTGCGAGGTCGTGGACGAGGTAGAACAGTTAGCGATTGATCGTATCTGCAAACTTTTTGGTGCCGAATATGCAAATGTTCAGCCACACTCAGGAGCTCAGGCAAATGCAGCTGTGTTGCTTACGGTGTTGAAACCGGGTGATACATTTATGGGACTGAATCTCGATCATGGTGGTCATCTTTCGCATGGAAGTCATGTAAATACAAGTGGTATCCTCTACAATCCAATTGGTTATAACTTGAATCCAGACACATGTCGTGTAGATTATGATGAGATGGAGCGTCTGGCTCTTGAACACAAGCCAAAGCTCATTATTGGTGGTGGTTCTGCATATAGCCGTGAATGGGATTATGCTCGTATGCGTAAGATTGCGGACGAGGTGGGTGCTCTTTTAATGATTGACATGGCTCACCCTGCAGGTTTGATCGCTGCCGGATTGCTTGACAACCCATTGAAATATGCACATATTGTGACTTCAACCACTCACAAGACGCTTCGTGGTCCTCGCGGTGGTATCATCTTGCTGGGTAAGGACTTCGATAACCCATGGGGCTTGACTACTCCGAAGGGAGAGGTGAAGAAGATGTCGCAGCTGATTAACTCTGCCGTATTCCCCGGACAGCAAGGTGGTCCGCTGGAGCATGTCATCGCTGCTAAGGCAGTTGCTTTCGGTGAGGCTTTGACTCCAGAGTTCAAGGTATATCAGACCCAGGTCAAGAAGAATGCTGCTGTATTAGCTCAGGCGCTGATGGACAAGGGCTTCTATATCTGTTCCGGTGGTACTGATAACCATAGTATGTTGGTTGACCTTCGTACCAAATATCCTGACTTGACAGGTAAGGTGGCAGAAAAAGCATTGGTTGCTGCCGATATTACAGCCAATAAAAACATGGTTCCGTTCGATAGCCGCAGTGCGTTCCAGACTTCAGGTATTCGTCTTGGTACTCCAGCCATCACCACTCGTGGTGCGAAGGAAGACTTGATGTATGAAATTGCAGACATGATCGAGACGGTACTTAATGCACCAGAGGACGAAAAGGTGATTGCATCGGTTCGTGCTCACGTGAACGACATCATGAAGGACTATCCAATGTTTGCTTGGTAATAGCTGATGGATGCCCGTTTGAACATATTAGGAATGAATACTACTGAGCTTCAAGCGATTGTCTTGGAGCTCGGTATGCCTAAGTTTACAGCCAAACAGATTGCTCAGTGGGTGTATCAGAGGCAGGCAACGTCGTTTGATGAGATGACAAACATCTCAAAGCGACATCGTGACTTGTTGGCTGAACGTTTTGTTGTGGGACGTAAGCCTGCGACTGAGGTGCAGACATCGAAAGATGGAACTGTAAAGTACCTGTTTCCTACTGAAGATGGCAAATCAGTTGAGACTGTCTATATTCCTGAAAAAGATCGGGCTACTTTATGTGTATCGTCGCAGGTAGGCTGCAAGATGAATTGTTTGTTTTGCCAGACTGGCAAACAAGGTTTTCAAGGTAATCTGACGACGGCAGATATTCTGAACCAGATATTTTCAATAGAACGGCCAGAATCTCTGACAAATATCGTGTTTATGGGTCAGGGTGAACCACTTGATAATTATGATGCGTTGCTGAAAGCAATCAGCTTGTTGACATCAGCAGAAGGGTGGGGATGGAGTCCGAAACGTATTACAGTATCGACAGTAGGACTGAAGAAAAACCTGAAACGTTTTATTGAAGAAAGCGAGTGCCATTTGGCCGTGAGTATGCATTTCCCATTCCATGAGACGCGACTGCAATATATGCCTGCAGAACGTCAGTATGGGATTGAGGAAATCGTAGAACTGCTGAGCCAGTATGACTGGAGTCATCAGCGACGCCTTTCATTTGAATACACAATGTTTGATGGTGTCAACGACTCTATGGTGTTTGCCAAGGAAATCGTACGACTGCTTAAGAATATTGATTGTAGGGTGAACTTGATACGTTATCATCGTATTCCAGACATAGAACTCGAAGATACTCCGATGCCAAAGATGGTGGCCTTTCGCGATTATCTTACCAAACATGGTGTATATACTACGATCCGTACTTCACGTGGTCAGGATATTGAAGCAGCGTGTGGAATGCTGATAAGTAAAGATAATAGGAAGATATGAAACGATTTGGAAATATATTGATGATGGTGATGGTGGCAGTGATACTTGCCTCCTGTTCCGCTAATTCGGATGTACCGAAGCGCAAGCATGCACGACGTCCATTGCTGGTTCCTGCTTCAAGTGGAAACCCTTATGAGGTGATGGTGGTTGCAGAAGACTCCCTATGGAACGGATTTGCAGGGAAGGCTCTTTGGACGGTTTTAAACAAGGATGTTCCGATGTTGCCTCAACGTGAACCGATGTTTCATGTGAGCCATATTGTGCCTTCACAGTTTAACAGGATTACCAATATTTTTCGTAACATCATCATCTTGAAGACCAATGAATACACCACAAAACCAAAAATCAGTTACGAACGCGATGTGCATTCGATGCCTCAGTTAGTGATGACCATTCAAGGCCCAACAGCAAATGGAATATCTACCTATATCACCGAACAGACAAAAGCCATTATCCAAAATCTGACAGCCGAGGAAATCAATCGTAATGCCATGCTTTTGGAGGATGAATTTAACATCGCCTTTTATAGAAAATGTAAGGAAATGTTTGATTGTGAACTGTTTATTCCTCAGGACCTGTTGAAAATGAAAGAGGGTAAGGACTTCTTATGGGCTTCTAATGATGGTGTATCGACCATTCAAAGTATCTGTGTTTACAGTTATCCATATGTGTCTGAGAAGGTCTTTACTCATGACAACTATATCAAATTACGTGATAAGTTCATGCAGGAAAATATTCCTGGAGAGAAACCGAATCAGTACATGACAACCAATCATGATTATGTGTTGACTCGTCCGATTTCGGTTATGGGGCGTTATGTGTTGGAGGCTCGCGGTTTTTGGAACGTTAAGAATGATATGATGGGAGGACCGTTCGTTTCACATTCGTCTGTTGATACAATAAATAATCGTGTTATTGTTGTTGAAGGTTTCGTCTATGCGCCTGAAAAGATGAAACGAACCATGATTCGTCGACTTGAGTCCGCATTATATACGTTAAGATTGCCAAGCGCGAAAAACGAAAGTTTGAAAAAAGAAGATTGAAATAATATGAGAAAAATAAAAGTAGGAATCACACATGGTGATGTAAATGGGGTTGGATATGAGATTATTCTCAAAACGTTTGAGAATCCAGAGATGCTTGAATTGTGCACACCAATCGTCTATGGTTCTCCGAAGACTGCAACCTATCACCGTAAAGCATTTGAGTGCTCAACGAATTTTGTTGTAAAGAATAATGCCCGGGATGCTGATGATAATATGTTGAATGTCATTAATTGTTTCGGTGAAGAAGAGATAAAGATTGACTTTGGACAGTCTACACCAGAAGCAGGAAAGGCAGCATATGTATCGTTGGAAAGAGCTTTGGACGATTATCGTAAAGGTAATATTGATGTGTTGGTAACTGCACCTATCAATAAGCATAACATTCAACGTGATGGTTTCCATTTCCCAGGACATACCGAATATATTGAAGAGAAAGTGGGAGATGGTCATAAAGCACTGATGATTTTGATGAATGACTCCTTGCGTGTGGCTCTTGCAACGACCCATCTGCCAATCAGCAAAGTGGCAGGTGCCATCACCAAAGAATTAATTGAAGAGAAGATCCGCATATTGAACCAATCACTTAAACGTGATTTCCTGATTGACAATCCACGAATTGCTGTACTTGCTTTGAATCCACATTGTGGCGATGGTGGCCTGATTGGTTCGGAAGAAAAGGATATCATCGTTCCGACGATCGAACACTTATTTGAAGAAGGTGTCAGGTGTTTTGGCCCATATCCAGCAGACGGCTTTTTCGGCTCTGGCAATTATGTTCATTTTGATGCTATTCTTGCCATGTATCACGATCAGGGATTAGCTCCTTTTAAGTCTTTAGCTATGGAGAACGGTGTGAATTTTACAGCAGGACTCCCAATTGTACGAACTTCCCCGGATCATGGTACCGCTTATGATATTGCGGGTAAAGGAATTGCTAAGGAGGATTCGTTCCGTGCAGCTATCTATACAGCACTTGATGTTGTCCGTAATCGTAGGATTTACGATGAGGCACATGCACATCCTTTGAAGAAACAGTATTATGAGAAGAAGGATGATAGTGACAAGCTGAAACTTGATCAGGTCACAGATGAGAATGACATGGGATTGGAATTGTAAATAAAGTGAAGAATAAGACTCGAAACATATTTTTTCTCTTTGGAATTGTAGCCATCATCATCATGATTCTGACGTTCAAAGTCAGTTTCGTGGAAATGTGGAACCATATCAGACATGCTGGCTATTGGATATTTGCAGTGTTGGGCATGTGGATTGTGTTGTACTTCATGAATGCTTGTACATGGCGAATCATCATCAAAGGAAGCGGCGATTGTCCCGTTCCCTTCTGGAAACTATATAAGATTACCATCACAGGCTTTGCATTGAACTATGCTACTCCAGCGGGATTGATGGGTGGCGAACCCTACAAGATTATGGAACTGACTCCATATGTAGGTCGCGAACGTGCTACATCTTCTGTGTTGTTGTTTGCCATGACGCATATCTTTGCTCATTTCTGGTATTGGCTCACAGCTGTTGTTCTCTATGTGCTTTTCGTTCCGATTGATACCCGTATGGCCATCATCCTGTCTCTCATTGCACTATTTGCATTGGGTGGTATTTATCTCTTTGTGCGAGGATATAAACGAGGAATGGTCGTGGGGCTGGTGAAGGTAGTAAGCAAGATACCTGGTTGCAAAAACCGGGGCAGACGCTTTTTAGAGACACATGCGGAGGAATTGCGTAATATCGATCGTCAGATAGCACAGTTGCAAGGACAGAATAAACATAGTTTCTATGGCTCTTTCTGTTTGGAATATGTGGGTAGAGTGCTACAGTCGTTCGAAATCTTCTTTATGTTACGTTTGGTGGATGTACAGGGAACGATGCCACAGTTGTTTATGTATTCGTTTATCATCCTTGCGTTTACCTCTTTGTTCGCCAATCTGCTGTTCTTTATGCCTTTACAGCTGGGCGGACGTGAGGGAGGTTTTGCAATGTCGACTGTTCAGATGAAGATGACTGGTGCTGCAGGAGTATTATTGACGTTGAAGGAAGCGATGACGATAGCCGTATTCATCTCTATCATTTGCAGATTGCGAGAGTTGGTATGGACATGTATCGGAATGCTGTTGATGAAGGTGGGAACGAAAGTGAAAAGTAGTGACAGTAGTGAGAAAGTAGTGACAGGAGCGTCATACGATACGAAGCATTTAAGCTAAATAAAATGAAATACGGGATATTGGCAGCAGGTGAGGGGTCACGATTGGCTCAAGAGGGAATAGCGGTTCCCAAGCCTTTGGTGACATTAAATGGTGAAGTGATGATTGACCGTCTGATACGTATATTCCATGAGAATGATGCAGATGAGATAGTCATTATCACTAACGACCTGACTCAGCAGACTCAACAACATATCCGACAGTTGCAACAAACGGATTCGCGAATCAGACTTATCGTTAAAACCACACCCAGTTCCATGCATAGTTTCTACGAACTGCATGCTGCGCTGGGAACAGGTAAGTTCTGTCTGACAACCGTCGATACGATATTCCGCGAAGATGAGTTCAAGGAGTACATACGCGAGTTCAAGGAAATGGAGGGAGACGGTCTGTTAGCTGTGACAGATTTTGTGGACGATGAAAAACCTTTGTATATCGCTGCTGATGAGCAGATGCGGATTACAGGGTTTTATGATGAACGACGTGAAGACACGAACTATATCTCCGGCGGGATTTATGGTTTGACAGATACTGCGTTTCCTACCCTCGAACGATGTATCGATGAGGGGATGTCGAGAATGCGCAATTTCCAACGTCAGATGGTCGCTGACGGGTTAAGGCTACAAGCCTATCGGTTTACGAAGATTCTCGATGTGGACCATGCGGCCGATATCAACAAGGCGGAGGACTTTCTCAGATGAATATCGTTGGAGTCTATAGGGCCAGTCAGTTTTCTCCTAATATGGAGGGACGCGATGCAGCTATCCTGAATGCTGTAGCTGACCGATTGCGGCAGTCGGTACATGTGATGACATGTGTGCATGAAGAGCAGCTTGCCAAGACCGATGTGGAAGCTGCTGATATAGTTCTCTCTATGGGACGGTTCGCGAGTACGTTAGATCTCTTGCAAGAGATTGAAGCTGAAGGGGTAAAGGTCATCAATTCCTCCATTGCAATTCGTCATTGCGAACGGAAGCGATTCACACAGATACTGATGGACGAAGATGTGCCATTTGCTCAGAGTCATGTGTTTCAATCGTCCGACAACATTACATGGGACCTGTTCCCGTGTTGGTTGAAAAAAGGGGAGGGGTATGCCGAAGTGGCCGAAGATGTAGTCTTTGTACGGAATGCAGAGGAATTGGCTGCTCAGGTCGATCGTATGCGCCAACGAGGCATCGCTACGTTAGTGGTGTCGCAACACTTGGAAGGTGACCTCATAAAGTTCTATGGCGTTAGAGGGGCAGGGTTCTTCTCTTGGAGTTATGCATCCGATAGACCGAGCAAGTTTGGTAATGAAACCATCAACGGTCAGGCACATGGGTACCGTTTCTCTGAGAAAGAGTTGCGTGAAATCTGCACTCACGCAGCTACCGTGATAGGTTTGGATGTGTATGGAGGCGATTGTGTAGTCAGCGAAAATGGAACGATTCAATTGATAGATATAAATGATTGGCCAAGTTTCTCTCAATGCAGGGAACAGGCGGCCGAAATGATAAAAAATATAACGATACATAATGACAAATAAAGAAAAACTGCAATCCACCCTCAAGTCAAACGATATTGAGGAGTGGCTTGACTTAAAGATTGTACGCCCGATAGGCTATTGGTGGACGTTACTGTTTCTTAAACTGAATGTACATCCTAATACGGTCACGGTGTTGTCCATGATTATCGGAGGTGCAGCGGGTTTCTTCTTGGTGAAGCGAGCCGACACAACAGAAGGTCTTATCTACAACATTATAGGTATCCTGTTGGTGATGTGGGCCAATATCTACGATAGCACCGATGGACAGTTGGCACGACTCACGGGCAAGAAGAGCCGTCTGGGACGTATCCTCGATGGAGCAGCCGGCGATATATGGTTCCTCTCTATCTATTTCGGATTGGCCATTCGTCTCTGCGACCAGACCATCCCATTCACCAACATGAAGTGGGGATGGATATCGTTTGCCCTTATGGCAACATCCGGATTCCTCTGTCATGCACGTCAGTGCAATCTTGCTGACTACTACCGTCAGGCACACCTCTTCTTCCAGAAGGGAGCAGCCAACAGCGAGTTAGACAACTACAAGCAGCAGAAAGCCCTGTACGATGAAGCGAAATGGAGCGACGACTTCATTTGGAAGTTCTTCCTGCTCACATACGTACGTTACACCAAGATACAGGAAGCACAGACTCCTGAATTCCAGAAACTGATGGCAGCAGTGAAACAAGCCTATCCAAACGATTTGCCACAATCACTTCGCGATGATTTCCGTGCTCATAGCCTACCTCTTATCAAGTATGTCAACATGTTGTCGTTCAACACACGTGCTATTGTGCTTTATGTCACTTGTCTCATCGACATGCCATACCTCTATCCTCTGTTCGAGATATTTGTATTGATGAGCATGTTTTTCTATATGCGCTCATCCCACGAAAAGTTCTGTAAGCAATTAAGACAAAATGTTGAAGCAGGAAAGTATTAAAGGAATCATTTTCGACTATGGCGGTACACTTGATACGAATGGTGTACATTGGTCAGAGGTTCTTTGGGAAAAATATCAGCAGGAGCAGATTGCTGTTACCAAGGATCAGTTCCGCGAGAGCTATGTGTATGCAGAGCGTGAACTGGCAAAGAATCCCTACATCAAACCAGAACATACATTTATGGATGTTCTTCGTATCAAGACTGATATTGAGACTCGTTATTTAGTTGATAATGGAATGTGGACTGTCAATGAGTTGACTCGTCGTGCCTCCTACGAACATGTTACCTTAAGATGCTATCAGCATGTGATGGATGTGTTGCAAGCGAGCCGCAAGGTTCTCCATACATTGGCGGAGCATTATCCAATGGTGTTAGTGAGTAATTTCTATGGTAATATTCACACCGTTCTGCAGGACTTCCAGCTAACGTATTTTAAGGATGTCATTGAATCGTCGGTTGTAGGCGTTCGTAAACCCGATCCTCAGATTTTTATGATGGGAGTTGAAGCACTAGGCTTAAAGCCGGAAGAGACGGTTGTGATAGGAGACTCATTCTCTAAAGATATTTTGCCAACTCGCCAAATCGGATGCCAGACCATTTGGCTGAAAGGACAAGGGTGGGGGAGTGAAGAAGTTGATGAATCGTTGCCGTCACTCATCCTGACAGACATCTCGAAACTGCCTGAATACGTACTTAAATAGTATGAAAGTCATTAAGAAAGGTCAAAAGGATGAATAATTGGACTGTATTTTTGATACTCAGTAATAAAATGATTATCTTTGCAAGAAATTTCTAATAAAGGAATATATAAATAAAAAATGGCAAATCAGATAGTAAAACCAGCAGATGGAAGACTTGGCATTATGGTCGTTGGACTTGGTGCTGTGGCATCTACGTTGATGACGGGTGTGTTCATGGCGCGTAAGGGTTTGGCAAAACCTGTGGGTTCGTTGATTGAGTATGACAAGATTCGAGTGGGAAAAGGGAAAGAAAAGCAATATCTTTCATACAGAGAGATTGTGCCAATTGCTGAATTGAACGATATTGTGTTTGGCGCTTGGGATATTTATCCTGTGGATGCTTATCGTAGTGCCATGTATGCAGAAGTACTGAAGGAGAAAGATATAGAACCCGTAAAAGACGAATTGGAGAAGATTGTCCCGATGAAAGCGGCCTTCGACAGGAATTATGCAAAACGATTGGATGGCGACAATGTGATGGAAGCGAAGACCCGTTGGGAGATGGTAGAACAATTGCGTGAGGATATTCGTACTTTCAAGCAGAAGAATTGTTGTGCACGTATTGTTGTAGCATGGGCTGCATCTACGGAAATATATGTTCCGTATAATGAATCCGTTCATGGATCATTGGCTGCATTGGAAGCTGCCATGAAAGCAGACGACAAAGAGCATGTCGCTCCGTCTATGTGTTATGCCTATGCAGCATTGACCGAAGGTGCTCCGTTTATCATGGGTGCTCCGAATACGACCGTCGATATTCCTGCTATGTGGGAATTGGCAGAGAAGACCAAGATGCCTATCGCCGGTAAGGATTTCAAGACAGGTCAGACATTGGTGAAGAGCGGCTTTGCCCCCATTATCGGTACACGTTGTCTGGGACTGAGCGGATGGTTCTCTACGAATATTCTTGGCAATCGTGATGGTTTGGTATTGGATGAACCGGAAAACTTCCATACGAAGGAAGTCAGCAAGTTGTCTACACTTGAGTCTATCCTCGTTCCTGAGAAACAACCAGACCTCTATACCGACTACTATCACAAGGTGCGCATCAACTACTATCCTCCACGTAATGACAATAAGGAGGGGTGGGACAATATTGACATCTTCGGCTGGATGGGTTATCCGATGCAGATAAAGATTGATTTTCTGTGTCGTGATTCCATTCTCGCAGCACCATTATTATTAGACCTATGTCTGTTTAGCGACCTTGCTGCACGTGCTGGTCGATATGGCATACAGCGGTTCCTCAGTTTCTATCTCAAAAGTCCGATGCACGACTACACAAAGGGTGAGGTGCCCGTGAATCATCTGTTCCAGCAGTACGTGATGTTGAAGAATGCGATACGTGAGATGGGTGGATATGAGGCAGATGAGGAGATAGACTAAAGCCCTCGTTAAACGCTAAAATCTAAACGCTAAAATCTAAACGCTCAACGGAATCAAAGGATTGAAGAGGTCTCTGTTACATATCATCGTTATGCTATTCCTGTCGCTTGGTGCATGTGCCCAGGTGACAGGTGTGGTTATTGATTCCAAGACCCGCCAACCGATAGATTTTGCGAATGTGTATTATGACGGAACGACAACCGGAGTAACGACAGATGCGAAAGGACGCTTTTCCATTAAGGAACGTGATGATTGGAAAGTGTTGACCGTATCAGGATTGGGATATGTGACACAAAAAGTCCGTTTGATTGCTGGAAAGAATAAGAATCTGAAGATATTGCTTGTAAGTGCTCCTCGTCAGATAGAAGAGGTAACGATTCAGGGACGCCGTACTCGTTATAGTAGGAGAGACAATCCTGCGGTTGAATTGATGAGAAAGGTAATCGACCATAAGAAATCGTACGATCTTCATCAAAAGGACTTCTTCAATTACACGAAATACGAGAAGATGGTTTTCTCGCTCAACGAGTTCACGGAGAAAGTGTTTGAGGAGAACGAGATGAAACGCTTTGCTTTCCTCAAAGATCATGTAGAGCGTTGTCCGGAGACCGGTAAACTGATTCTTCCCCTTACAGTCGATGAATCTATCTCAGAGCTGTTTTACCGTAAGAGTCCCCACACAGAGAAGTGCATGATAAAGGCACAGAGCAATAAAGGCGTTAACGAATTGGTGAACACCGGGGATATCTTAACGAGCGTGTTGAAAGATGTATTTACGGATGTGGATATCTATGAAAACGAATGCCGTTTGTTACAGCATCCATTCAAAAGCCCAATAGCCAATAGTGCTATCTCGTTTTACAGATATTATATCGAAGATACGTTGATGATTGATGACGATGAGGTCATACAGGTAGAGTTCGGACCGAACAATCCACAGGACTTTGGCTTTTCCGGTACGCTTTTTATCTTGGCTGACTCAAGTTATCAAGTGAGGAAGGTTGAACTTCATATTCCGTCTCGTAGTGATGTGAATTTTGTGGAGAACATGGTTATTTCACAGGATTTCGCAGAATTGCCCACAGGTGAACGTGTTGTTGTGAGTAATGACATGTTGGTCGAATTGAAGCTCGCATCATTTTTGAAGAAGTTACAGGTCCAGCGTGTCATCCGGAACAAGAATTATTCATTTGATGAGATTTCCGAAAAGGTCTTTAAGCGGATCAAAGGTTCGGTTTACAAAGAACCTGATGCAGAAATGCAAACCGATGATTATTGGAATGAGTATCGTGAGGTGGAACTGACGCGTAGTGAGAGCCAGATGGATACTTTCCTTGATCGTTTGCAGAAGGTGAAGGGATTCAAATACTTGATTTTTGGATTCAAGGCGCTTGTTGAAAACTTTGTTGAGACAGGCGATTCCACTCATAACTATGTCGATATCGGTCCGGTCAACACCATCATTACGAATAACCATTATGACAAGTGGCGTTTTCGTGTGTCTGCGTTGACCAATGCAAATCTCAGTCCGCATCTCTTTGCAAGTGGTTATGTGGCGTATGGAACCAAGACGCATCATGTGTATGGAAAAGCACAACTCACATATTCGTTCAATAAGAAGGCGTATCTGCCTCGTGAGTTCCCCATGAACAATCTTTCCATCACGTATCTGAACGATGTGGTGAGTCCGTTTGACAAGTTCATCCCGACCGATAAGGATAACATGTTCTTAGCCCTCAAGGCAGTAAGTGTGGATCAGTTCAACCATACGAATGAAGTGAAGATAGCATACGACCGCGAGTATCTCAATGGTTTGAAGTTCAATGCTTCGTTCACACACACGAGGAACAGACCTGTCGATGCGCTGTTCTATCAGCCGCTCGATGATGCAGGCGCTCCGGTCAACGACCCTGCAAAGTGGAAGCATAGCATGACTACAGCAGAGGCAAAGGCTGCTATTTCTTTCGAACCTGGTGCCGCCTACATCAATACCAAACAGCGTCGAATCAAACTCAATAAAGAGGCTCCGATTATTACTGTGAGTCACACAATGGGTTTCAACAAGTTGTTGGGTGGTGAGTACGAATACAATGTGACAGAAGGGACAATCTACAAGCGCGTATGGATTCCCAACAGCTTTGGCAAGATGGACTTTTTGCTGCAAGGAGGTATTCAGTGGAACAAAGTACCGTTCCCATTGCTGATCCATCCTGCTGCCAATCAGTCTTACATCCTCGAAGACAATACCTTTTCGTTGATTGGTAATCTTGAGTTCCTCAACGACCGCTATCTGTCTTTGATGTATAGTTGGGACCTGAGCGGAAAGCTGTTCAATCGTATTCCATTGTTGAGGAAGTTGAAGTGGAGAGAAATGGTTGGTTTGAACGTGCTTTGGGGTACTTTGACCGATAAGAATAATCCAATGAAGACAAACGATAAGAGTGGGTTGTTCTATTTCCCGGGTCATTTCCAGCCAGATGGTTCGTATGAATGTAATACCGTTGTTATGGACCCTAAGACGCCTTATGTAGAATTACGTTTGGCAATACACAATATATTGAAAATCGTTCATGTCGAGTATGTTCGACGTTTGACCTATCTTTCTAACCCCAACATCCGAAAATGGGGTATTCGATTAAAAGTACGTATGAGCTTTTAGGATAATGGAAATAACTATAAAATAAATAAAATGCAAAAAATGAAACACATATTGGTACTTCTCTTGTTGACTTCTTCAGCATTGACTGTGGGAGCCCAAGAGCCGTTTAACCCCAAGAAAACTATCAAGGAGGTGAAGGCTCAGCTTAAAGCAGAGAAATACCAGCAGGCTGATGATATACTCAGTAAAGCCATGAATGCCAACAAGGAGGCAAAGGACAACGCTGAGTTTCATTATCTGCGTTTGCAATCATTACAGGGACTGGCTACTGCTGAAAACCGTAACATGTTCTTGAATACACGTCCCGATACCGCTAAATATTTCACTTATATCAGTCGCATATACGAGTATGGCTTCTCGTGCGATAGTCTTGATCGGATTCCTGATGAGAAAGGGAGGGTGCGTCCGGCCTATACATCACACATTGTCAATCTATTGTATGCCTATCGTAATAACATCAAGAGTGCAGGAAAGTACTATTATAAGAAAAACAAATTCGATGATGCTTATCGTTTCTTTGATCTCTATTTAACTACGCTTCATCATCCGTTGATTACCGCTGCAAAAGACTACAAAGTCGACGAAGACACCTTGTCACTTGCCAATCTTGCCGTTTTTGCAGCCTACAATGCGGCTCAATACAAGAATGTCATGAAATACCTACCGATGGCGATGAAAGACAGCACGGATTATGCCTTACTCTGCCAGATAGGCAGTAAGTCCAGTATGGAACTCGTTGACACACTTGGAGCAGTCCGTTATCTGCGAGAGGGTTGGAAGACCGATCCCAAACAGGAGTTTTTCTATATCAACCTGATTGACTACCATGTAGAACGTCAGGAGTATGTTGATGCGATTCGGATTATTGACCAACAGTTGGAGGTAGAACCGCAGAAACGACTCTTGTGGTATCTGAAAGGAAAGTGTGAACAATGTATTGATAGTGTGGATACAGCTATCGACTGCTTTAACAAGGCCGTTGAGATTCAGCCCGATGATGCTTTGTCATATAGTAGTTTGGGAGGAATTTATATTGATAAAGCACGACAGGTGTACGATGTCAACAACAATCGTCCTGGAACCCAGGCTTATACACGTGCGAAGAACAAGCAGAACAAAATCTACAAGCAAGCGCAGGAAGTCTATGAGAATGCACGCAAATATGCACCCGACAACAAGGCCTTATGGCACGATGGGTTGATGGAAGTCTATTTCAAACTGAACCTTGGTAAAGAACTGAAAGAATTGGAAAATGAACAATAAAATGCGCAATAATTATCTTGCTCTCCTTTTGGTGCTGCTGACATGTTCGATGTCAGGAATGGCACAAGAGGAACAGCCTGCCCCACAGCAACAGCTCGATTCGATAGAGGTGTCGTTGCTCACCTGCACACCAGGCCCTGTGGCATATTCCATGTATGGTCACTCCGCACTTCGTGTGCATAATTTCACGGAGAAGTTGGACCTCGTGTTCAATTATGGAGTCTTCGATTATAATGAAGACAATTTCGTCTTCAAGTTCGTCAAAGGCGAAACAGATTATATCTTAGGTGCAGAATATACTGTTGGTTTCTTCGGACGTTATGCAGACGAGGAAGCTGGTGTCTTGGAACAGGTGTTGAATCTGACCAATGAGGAAACGAATGCCATCAATGATATTTTGATGGAAAACCTTCAACCAGCCAATCGTATGTATCGCTATAATTGGTTATATGATAATTGTACTACACGTGCACGCGATGCACTGGAGAAGGCTGTCCAAGGTGAGATCAGGTACATGGCAGCAGACAAGCATCTAACGGCACGGCAGATTCTTAGTCAGTTCAATGCTGTGGATCGTTGGATAGAGTTTGGAGAGAATTTCATCCTTGGATACGAACTGGATAATCCGTTAACCAAACGTCAGCAGATGTTTATTCCTTCCTATTACGCTGCAGATGTTGATAGCGCCATCATTCGTCGCAACGATGGTAGGGTAGTCCCGCTTGTGAAAGAAACGAGGCATCCTCTCCAACAGACGTTAGTTACGAATCCTTCACAGGTCGATTGGCCGATGTGGACCTTTGTCATCCTGTTTGTCATCATTGCAGTTGTTGGTTTCTTCGAACTGCGACGTGTGAAGACGTTCAAATGGTTGGATGTCGCCTTGTCCTTTATGACAGGATTGGCAGGCATCTTGGTGGCATTTTTGCACTTTTTCTCTGAGCATGCAGGCGTGAATACCAATATCTTGGTCATTCTCTTCAATCCGTTAGCATTTGCTATCATTCCTTTCGTGATTCGACGTAAGACTCAAATCCTGAGTTATGCTATATTGGCAGTATTTGTTGTGTTCTTTATTACTTATTTTGTCGTTCGACAGTACCTTGATCCGGCAATTTGGCCTTTGGCATTAACTTTGTTGTTAAGAGTTGTTGTAAATATTTCTGTAAATCACAAAAAAACACTATCTTTGCAAACGAAATAAGAAAAAGTAAATGAGAAGAGGAGTTAACGGAGTTAACGAAGTTAGCGGCCTTACGGCCTCGAAGTTAACGACGATAGTTCGCAGGTGTTAACATCAGCAGTCATTCGTCGAGCGACGCAATAACTTCGATAACTTCAAAGAATTAGAATTATAGTAAATAGTAACTCGTCAAATAGTAAATAATATAATGGGATTTAATGACATCATGACTAAACTCTTTGGCAATAAAGCGCAAAGAGATATCAAGGCAATTCGTCCGTTTGTGGAGAAAATCAATAAGATCTATCCAGAGATGGCTGCCCTTTCAAACGATGAATTACGTGCGAAGACACAGGAGTTGAAGCAGGAAATACAAGATTCTGCAGCCGATCTTCGAAAGGAAATAGATGAAATCAAGGCTCAGATAGAGCAGACGGAAATTCAGGACCGTGCACCTCTCTTTGAAAAAGTCGATAAGTTGGAAGCACAGATTCTGGAGGTCTACGACCATAAGTTGGACGAAATCATGCCTACCGTCTATGCCATTGTGAAAGATACCTGTCGTCGTTTCCGTGAGGCCAAGACCATTGAGGACTTGGCACTTACTCCTACCGACTTCGACCGCGAGGCAGTGCTCCGTTATCCTGGAGTAGTGGAGATTGTCGATGATAAGGTGTTGATTCATGAAGTTTACGACGGTGCTCCTAACATTTGGATACCATACGATTGTCAGTTGTTTGGTGGTGTCGTACTTCATCAAGGTAAGATTGCCGAGATGATGACGGGTGAAGGTAAGACCCTGACATCAATCTTGCCGGTATTCCTCAATGCCCTTACAGGCAATGGTGTTCATGTTGTGACGGTCAATGACTATCTGGCAAAACGTGACTCCGAGTGGAACTCACCGGTATTCCTTTTCCACCAGATGAATGTCGACTGTATCGATAAGCATCAACCTAACTCTGCAGCTCGTCGTAAGGCTTATCAAGCCGATGTCACCTATGGAACCAATAACGAGTTCGGTTTCGACTACTTGCGTGACAATATGGCGATGCGTCCAGAGGATCTCGTTCAGCGCTCACACAATTATGCTATTGTCGATGAGGTCGACTCTGTGCTCATCGATGATGCCCGTACACCGTTGATCATTTCAGGTCCTGTTCCAAAGGGTGATGATCAGATGTTCGATGAGTTCTGCCCATACATCGAAAAGCTGGTTGAGGTGCAGCGTAAGCAGTCCAATCAATACCTCGCTGAGGCGAAGAAACTCATTGACAGTGATGACCAGAAAGATATTGAGGCAGGATTCCTTTCACTTTTCCGTGCTTATAAGTCACTCCCAAAGAATAAGGCTCTTATCAAATATCTGTCCGAACCAGGTATCAAGACAGGACTTCTCAGAACAGAAGAAATCTATATGGAGAACAACAACCGTCGTATGCCGGAAGCTGTCGAACCCCTCTATTTCGTCTGTGATGAAAAGCAGAAGTCTGTTGAGATGACAGATAAGGGTAATCAGTTGATTGCCGACATTGTCAAGGACGATACATTCTTCGTACTTCCCGACATTACCTCTCTGCTGTCCGACCTCGAAGCACAGCACTTGCCCGAGGAAGAGTACATCGCTAAGAAAGATGAGCTCATGCAGGATTATGCAGTGAAGAGCGAACGTGTTCACACCATGCAGCAGTTGCTCAAGGCATACACCATGTTCGAGATCGATGATGATTACGTTGTGATGGACGGTGAGGTGAAGATTGTCGACGAGCAGACAGGTCGTATCATGGAAGGACGTCGTTGGTCCGATGGACTCCATCAGGCAGTCGAAGCAAAGGAACATGTGAAGGTGGAGGCTGCAACGCAGACCTATGCAACCATCACGCTTCAGAACTACTTCCGTATGTACCACAAGTTGGCAGGTATGACCGGTACGGCCATCACTGAGGCAGGTGAGTTCTGGGATATCTATAAACTCGATGTAGTTGAGATTCCTACCAACGTGCCTGTCATTCGTGACGACCAGAACGACCGTGTCTATAAGACCAATCGTGAGAAGTACAGAGCAGTCATCGAAGAGATTGAGAAGCTTGTAGCAGCTGGACGTCCTGTCCTAGTGGGTACTACCTCTGTCGAGATTTCAGAAATGTTGAGCAAGATGCTGAACATGCGAAAGATAGAACACAATGTGTTGAATGCGAAGTTGCATGCACGCGAAGCCGACATCGTGAAGGATGCAGGTCAGACCAGTCGTGTCACCATCGCAACCAACATGGCAGGTCGTGGTACCGATATCAAGCTCTCGGCAGCAGTTCGTGAGGCAGGTGGTTTGGCCATCATCGGTACGGAGCGTCACGAGAGCCGTCGTGTCGACCGTCAGTTGCGTGGACGTGCCGGACGTCAGGGTGACCCGGGTTCATCTGTATTCTTCGTCAGTCTTGAGGATAAGTTGATGCGTCTGTTTGCATCCGACCGCATTTCCAAGATCATGGACCGCATGGGCTTCGAAGATGGAGAGATGATCGAGCATCCGATGATCAACAAGTCTATCGAACGTGCACAGAAGAAAGTCGAGGAGAACAACTTCGGTATCCGTAAACGTCTGCTCGAATACGATGATGTGATGAACAAGCAGCGTAAGGTGATTTACGAGCGTCGTCGTCATGCTTTGATGGGTGAACGTATCGGTATGGATATCTCTAACATCATCTGGGATCGTGTCAATAAAGTGATTCTGGAGAACGACTACGATGGTTGCAAGGAGAACTTCTTCCGTCTGTTTGCGATGGACTTCCCGTTCACTGCCGAGCAGTACGAAGACAACCGCGAGCGTTGTGTCGATGAAGCTTATGATATTGTGCTGGAGAACTTCAAGAGACGTTCCGAACGTCTGGCGAATACAGCATGGCCGGTCATCAAGAAAGTGTATGAGGAGAAGGGTAGTATGTACGAGAATATCCTCATTCCACTGACTGATGGACACCGTGGCTATCAGATATCAGTGCCATTGAAGGAAGCATACGATCAGGAGGCGAAGAATATCTTCGTGGTGTTCGAGAAACTGGTGCTGCTTCATACCATTGATGAAGCATGGCAGGAGAACCTTCGTTTGCTCGATGAGCTGAAGCATTCGGTACAGAATGCCAGCTATGAGCAGAAAGACCCGTTGCTCATCTTCAAGTTGGAGTCTGTGAATCTCTTTGACAATATGATTAATGAGATCAATGATGGAACCATCTCAGTTCTGATGCGTTGCAGTCTGCCGGTAGCAGACCCTCAGGAGGTGCAGCAGGCACCAGCACAGCAGATGCGTCAGCCACAACGTCGTTATGTGGAGTCGAAGCAGGATCTGAGTGAGCCATCGGAGACACAGCGTGGTATGCAGCAAGCGGCTGCTGGGGATACACGTTCACGTCAGCAGGTGGTGCAGACGGTAAGGAATGAAGGACCTAAGATTGGACGTAACGACCCATGTCCTTGTGGTTCAGGAAAGAAGTTCAAGAACTGTCACGGTCGCGGATTGTAAGGCCGTACACACATAAAAAAATCCGTCACCCCTTCGGGTGGCGGATTTTTGTTTGCTGCGCAAGCCGCCAAGGCGGCGGGGTGTGCCCCCATGGGCACGTCGCATGCGACATTGGGGATATTAAACCATTAAACTCTTGAACTCTTAAACTCTTAAACTTTTTAAACTTTTGAAACCTTTTCATCATTTTGATTATCAATATAAACGCGTGGATTAGGTTGTCTAATCTGCGTGTTAGGTATTTCTAGGGCTGTTTTGTTTTTTGTTATTCTACAAATCTGATTGATGGTGTAAAAAGCGATGTAAACATATTATTAATAAGGTA
>CAMYYX010000002.1 GCA_947303695.1 uncultured Prevotellaceae bacterium
GCACTAAAACCAAAGGGAAGAAGGACGGACTGCAAGGCAGATGGAAAGTCATTGGTGCCATCAAGATGTCAGGCAGTAAGGTTGTAGATGAGTGGCTGAAGAGCGGCAAATTGGATTTGGGCGAAAACGATTATGTGCATTACTGGGACAAATATGCCATCATTGATGATCAGTATCTCTTCACAGCATATACCGATGCTATGCTAAAACAGGAACATCCCGGCAGCTATGGGTATCTACAAGAGTATAAAGTCAGCGATGAGAACAGGCAGACGGTTACTGTACAGTTGCTGACGAACGATAATACACAACCTGTGAAATACGTGTTCTATAGAATTAGTGATGACAGAATGATTGTCAAAGTTAAACATATACTCATTATAGACGACAGAAGTGATTGTTTATACGATGGATATGAAATCTGGGAAAAGACAGCAAGTAACACACCTCTCATCAAACTGCTTACTTCCACATCGACCTACAAGGACAAACCGAAGATAGAACCTAGGGGTCTGTACAGATATGTGGCAGGTGGCGAGCTTTGCCGCATCAGGGAAACGAGAGACTCAACCAACTTTGATGAGAAAACCAGACAGTGGAAAAGTTATATAGAACGGTACAGACTATGTACTGACACAATCAACTGGAATGTTGATATCAGCGACTTTAATCTCACTATTAATGGCCAGAAGTTAGAGGACATCCAACGCAAACAGATAAGAATAAATTCTCATTCATTGTATGACTTTTATAAACCTAAGTGGGTATTGTTTGATTGCTCTGAAACTGGATTCAGCGAAACTTGTTATATTGACAGCAAATATACTGCAGTAAGGACGTATGTCAAAGGCGACTTTAATGCTGGAGTATGGACATATGACAAACGCGGCGTAACCCCACTGGCGAAGGAGGTGTGTGATGTGTGTGACGGTAAGATTCCATACGATGCCGACCATCCACTTTATGGAACGTGGGAAGTGGAAGGGAGGGTGCTAAATCCTTCGGAAGCTAAAATAGACTCTATCATGAAAGGACTATGCACCGATTACATTTTCCCCTACATTAGAAATCGGCGAGTCTTTTATGCATTCACTCCGCAACATATGTACACAATGAAGTCAGAAGATTCGATGGTATTTATGGACAAGTTGGATTCCGACTGCAAAACCAAGCTTGTCACATGGGAACAATATTTTGAACAAGGGAAAGGAACTACGATTGTATATCTCAACTGGACTCTACACTGGATAGATAAAGATACCCTTCTTATATGCCGCGACCATCAAGAGTTACGACTCTTCGTTCCAGAATGTCTTGTGCTGAAAAGAAAAGTCGGAGGCGAATCATTGGTTAATGTCATAAATCGTAAAAATACTAATAATACATCTAATCGTTGAAATGGGGTCAAAGTGAGGCTAACTGCAAGAAAATGCAGAAAATATTTGGTGGGGTTGAAAAAAATGTCTAATTTTACAGCCGAATACGTAACTATATTTATTAACAACAAGAGCAAAATCTTTTTGAATCTATGAAAAAAATCAGAACTCTTTTATTCGTGGTGGGTCTGCTGTTGTGCATTCCTGTAATGGCACAATGGACCAAACCAACGGCTCCTGCAAGCACGAAGTTTGCTACGGGCACAAAGCTATACCTGTATAACCCAGGTGCAGATGGTTTCTTCGTGGGTGCGAACGAATGGGGCACTCGCGCAAGCTTCAGCAACACAGTGGGGCATCAGGTGATCATTGTGGCATCGGACGATGATGCGAACTCGTACTTCATCACGAACGCTGCTGAAGACGCTGAGACATTCCTTCCGCTTTACATCAAGGGTGTGAATGATGTGTGGGTTGACGAGAGCGGTAACAACACGGGTGATGACCTGTTCACCTTTATCGAGGCTGGCAGCAATACCTACAAGATAGGGCTTTCGGCTCTCAACAAGGAGTACAATCCGACGAATTTCCCTGACACTTATCTGGGTGTCATCCCTGAAATGGAGGATACACGCCTCTATCTGACTGACCCTGAGACGTATGTGGACGGAACGGAATACAACGCGAGCGGATTCCACATCACCTGGTATTTCGTCACTCCTGACAACTATAAGGACTACACGAATGCCATGAAGCAGTATCTGGCTGCTGTGGCTTTGGGTGATATGATTGCTATCGCTGAGCAGACTGAGGGCACGAACGCTGAGGTGCTTGCGAACGCAAAGAAGGTGTATGGCGACAACGGTGCGAGTGTGGATGAGCTGAACGAGGCTACCAAGACGCTGAAAGCGGCTATCGATGAGGCTAACTTCGAGGCTGCATCGGTAGAGAAGCCATTCGAGATGCTGTCGGCTCGTGGTGATGTGGAGCAGACCTTCACCAACGGTGAGACAACGGGATGGACATCGACCACCTCGGCTGTGAACAAGCAGGCAAGCAACGGAAATAACGCTGTGGACTATACTGTGACGGGTAATCACTATGAGAACTGGCACGGAAACGCATTCGGAACAGGTCGTATCTATGCGAAACTGACGGACATTCCGAACGGTGTGTACCGCTTCAACGCACTTGCTTTTGCGAACGAGATAGGCGGCACGTACCTCTATGCAGGTAACGAGAAGACATTGGTGGAATCGACAGCCATCAATATTGAACAGGAGACAAGTGTGCTGACCATCGTGACGGACAACACGCTGGAGTTCGGACTGGTGGTGGAAGAGAAGGGTCCTAACTGGGTAGGATTCGACAATGTGAACCTCTACTATCTAGGCGATACCTACGAATCGTACAGCTATGCTGGTAATGCCACATTGGAGGAGGCTCCTGACTATGAATCCTACATCGCAGACAACGAGGGAACGGTATTCTACGAGAAGGCTGCCTACAAGGCATATACCGAAGCAAAGCAGAAGCTGAGCAGCGACCTTCTGACAAAGCATAGTGAGGCAGAATTCGGTAAGATGATTGCTGCTGACATCACACGATTCAAGACCGCTGTCAGTGCTTTCGAGGTAAGTCTCGAAGCCTATGAAGATTATTATGATGTTTATCTGGATGCTGACGATTGGCTCACAACCATGAGTACTGACTCAGAGGCTGCCAACAAACTGGGCGACTACCTCATGTCGGAGGATGAACCTGAAGCAGGTGTGTTCAACGGTAATGGTGGTTCACAATATGTACTGACGGAAGGACTGCTCGACGTAGCGGGCATTAAGGCAGAACAGGAATATCTGGCCAAGTTGCTCAATGATGCTGTTGCATCGGGTATGAGCGATGGTGACGACTGCACAGAGCTACTGAAGAACCCTGACTTCAAGGAAGCAGGCGGATGGACATCGGCTGTAGGTCCTGTATGGCCTGTAGGCGAAGAGACCTTCCGTGTGTTCGAGGCTCAGAACATGGTGTGTGACGTTTACCAGCAGCTCACAGGATTGCAGAACGGTCTGTATGAGATGAACCTGCAGGCTGTGTTCCGTCCAGGTGACGTTTACACGGAAGAGAACGCAGCAGTAGCAAAGGCTTATGCATACATCAATTCGTACGAGAGCAAGGTGACATCGGGTGACGTGAATTCGGCAGAGGCAGCAAGTTCTGCATTCGTCGAAGGACAATATCCGCTGACGGTCTATGGTCTGGTAACAGACGGAACGATGCGCGTGGGTATCACGAATAAGGTGCGCTCAGTTGAAGGCTGTATGCTGTGGGCAGGTGGTGTGAAACTCACCTTCCGCGCAAAGAACGAAGAGGTGCTCAATGCTGTGATTGCCCAGACCCTTCCAAATGCAGAAGCATTGCTCGGCACCGTTTGCGGACAGGCTGAATTGGATACACTCCAGGCTGCCATCAACGAGGCTCAGGCTCCTGCAGATGCATACAACGCCCTTGTAACCCTCAAGGCAGCGATGGAAGATATCGCAGACGGTGAGGTGGTTTATGAGAAGCTGGCTGTTGCCATCAAGTTGCTTGACGAAGCCATCAAGGGTAGCACGACAGCAAGTGATGCCACATTGGCAGAAGCAAAGGCTGTGCTCGATGCAGCTAAGCTCGCCTACGAAAACAAGGCTTACGACAACGATCAGGCAGAAAAGGCTGTGAACGAAGTGAATGCAGCTGCTGTGTCTGTGAAGATGGGTGGCGATGTGGCATCGGAGGACAATCCTGTGGATTATACATCAGCTATCGTCAACAACAACTTCGACCCAACGAAGGGTGACAAGAACGAAGGCAAGATCGAGGGTTGGGTAACAACTGCAATGAACGGCTACAAGGAATATACCGTTTCGTACAACCGTGCAGCATTCGAACTGAACCAGAAGTTGTCGGGTCTGCCTAAGGGTAAATATAAGGTGACCGTTCACACCTACTATCGTGCAGGTTACTGGAACGAGGAAGAGGCATTGATGGCTGAAGGTAAAGAGACACACCTCACCACCCTTTATGCTGAGACTTCGGTTGAGAAATTCACGAAGCCTGTGATGAACCTCACGGAAGGTGCTACAGCAGAGCAACTCTCACCATCGAACAAGTATTACACCCTGACAAGCGGTCTCTATGCACCAGACGGAACAACAGGTACAGCAGAGTACTTCGCAGCAGGTGCTTATCTCAACGAGTTGGTATTCACCGTTCCTGAGGACGGAGAGGTGACCATCGGACTGAGCAAGACTGAGGTGATTGCGAACGACTACGAGGTGGTTGGCGAATGGAAGCTGTGGTACATGGGTGACCCAGATGAGCAGATGAAGGCTACTGATGTGTCTTCACTGATCGTGAACAACAACTTCGACCCAGCCAAGGGTGATAAGAACGAAGGTAAGATCGAGGGTTGGGTAACAACCGCGATGAACGGTTACAAGCAGTACACCGTTTCGTACAACCGTGCTGCGATTGAACTTAATCAGACCCTCTCTGGTCTGCCAGAAGGAACCTATAAGGTGACCGTTCACACCTACTATCGTGCAGGTTATTGGAACGAGGAAGAGGCGCTGATGGCAGAAGGCAAAGAGACACACCTCACGACCCTCTATGCCCAGACAGCTGATAAGAAGTATAGCAAGCCTGTGATGAACCTGACCGAAGGTGCCAGCGACGAACCGATTCCAGACGTGAATGTGTATACACTCGGCAACGGCAAGTATGCTCCTGACGGCACTACACCTACAGCTGCTTACTTCGCAGCAGGCTACTACCTGAACGAGTTGCCATTCTATGTAGGAACCGACGGAACTGTGACCATCGGACTGAGCAAGACCGAGGTGATTGCGAACGACTACGAGGTGGTAGGTGAATGGAAGCTCTACTACTACGGAGCTGGCGATAAGGTAGCAGAACTTGGTGGTGATACCGGCATCAAGGCTATCGAACTGACTGCAGGCAATCACATAGCAGGCATCTACAACACCAGCGGAGCACGTCTGACTGCACCACAACGTGGTATCAATATCATCCGTACCGCTGAAGGCAAGACCATCAAGGTGCTGGTGAAGTAACACCCGATTGTCGGAAATGAAATAGGCAGGCCCATCTGAGCCTGCCTATTTATTTGGAATGAAGCGTTCGTTCTATTCGCGCTTGTGCTTATAGCGGAAGAAGATGGCGAAGAGGATGGCTACGACGAGCGCATAGCCGGCGAAGATGTACCAACAGGTCTGCCAACCGGTTACTACCTCTGCTCCAGATGCACCATTTGCCTGCGGTGTGAAGACATAATTGTTGATGACTGCCTGAGCCACAAGTGTTCCTATGAAAGCTCCCAGACCATTGGTCATCATCATAAACAAGCCTTGAGCACTACTGCGCATGCTTTCATCGGTTTCCTGATTGATGAAGAGGGAACCTGAGATGTTGAAGAAGTCGAAAGCTACACCATAGACAATCATCGAAAGGATGAAGAGCCATACACCGCTACCTGGATTGCCCAATCCGAAGAAAGCGAAACGCAATACCCAGCCCAACAAGGCAATGAGTACGACTTTCTTGATGCCGAATCGTTTGAGGAAGAACGGGATGAGCAGGATGCAGAGGGTTTCGCTCATCTGAGACAGGGAGATGAGGATGTTGGCATGCTGCACTCCGAAGGTATCCTGATATTCAGCAATATCGCCAAAGCTGGTGATGAATGGGTTGGCATAGCCGTTAGAAATCTGCAGACAGAATCCGAGCAGCATTGCAAACGCCATAAACACAGCCATACGAGGATTGAGGAACAGTTTGAAGGCATTCAAGCCAAGCGCCTCAACAAGGGTCTTCTGCTTACTCTCGTCTTTCACGATAGGCATGCGAGGCATCGTCAGCGCATAGGCTGCCATCACGATGCTCAAGCCGCCGCTTACCATCCACTGACCAGGTGTAGACTGTAGGCCGCAGAGGTCAACAATCCACATGGTGACGATAAAACCGACTGTTCCCCAAACACGGATGGGAGGGAAGGCCTTCACGGTGTCTAATCCTGCTTTCTCCAAGGCCGAATAGGCTACCGAGTAGCTGAGGGCGATGGTAGGCATGAAGAATGCGACGGAGCATGTATAGAGTGTAAACAAGATGCTGAAATTGGGTTCGGGACCTGCTTGATAGCCGTAAACAGAAGCGCCAATCATGAAGGCACCAGCCAAAGCATGGCAGAGGCTCAATACTCGCTGCCCTTCCATCCAACGGTCGGCCAAGATACCCATCAAAGCAGGCATGAAGATGCTCACAATGCCCTGAACGGAATAGAACCATCCGATGTTGGAACCAAGCCCTACACCTGCAAGGTAAGTACCCATAGATGTCAGATAGGCTCCCCAAACGGCAAACTCAAGAAAATTTAAAACAGTAAGGCGGAATTTCAAAGAATTCATAATTGATAAAATTTATAATTGATAGCGCAAAGGTAGTAAAAAAAGTGAAAAGTGAAACGGGAAAAGTGAAAAATTGAAAAAACTCGTAACTCATAACTCGTAATTCTTAATTATTTTGTATTTTTGCAGTCAAATATCATTAGATATGAAACTGAGACAGAACAGGAAAGCACGTACCAAGTTACAACAGCAGAAGGATCATGCCATGAATCTCCTGTTGTTGAAAGCAGCCATCGTGATTGTGGCTACTGCGATTGTCGTGTATTTCCTGCCACGAATGGGTGAGTTCAACTACTCGTATGAGCTGAACCAACCGTGGCATTATGGCACCATGATTTCGACCCAGAAGTTCAACATCCAGATGAGCGACTCGACTTTGAGCATGAAACGCGACAGTCTGAGCCGGGCGTTCATGCCGTATTTCATACGGAACACTCAGATAGAGTCGAACGTGAAGGACCGACTGAGACGACTCAATGCCGACGAGCATCTGACGCAGCATGTCAGTAGCTTGATTGACAGCGTTTTTCAGCAAGGAGTGATGCTGGGTACGACTTATGACAGTTTGCAGTCGTTGGGTACGACCTACATTCGCGTAATTGAAGGCAACGAAGCCAAAATTGTGCCATTTGATCGTGTTTTATCGTTACACGAAGCCTACCAATTCATCGTGGGACGTAACCTGCCGGGCTTTACCAACCGCGATGTCAGGGCATTGAACATCAACACATTCCTGGCTGAAAACCTTGAGTATGAAGCGATGAAATCGGCCGAAGAGCTGCAAGCAGCCAACGAAGCGATGAACTCGAGCATGGGATTTGTGAGGGTGAACGAAAAGATTGTGGATCGAGGCGAACTGGTGACGGAAGAGATCTATCAGAAGTTGAAATCGTATGAGGCTGTCATCAACCATCATGCTGAGGAGACCGGTCGTTCGGGTATCCTCCTGTGGGGTCAGATAGCTATTGTGGCGGTTGTGTTCCTGCTGCTCATCAGTTATCTGTCGACTTATCGTGCCGACTACCTCGAAAATATACGAAGTGCCATCTTAATGTTCTCGCTGGTGGTGTTCTTCTGTGTCGTGTCATATGTGTTGGTATCGCGCCACCTGTTCCATGTGTTTGTGATTCCTTGTTGTATGGCTCCGATCATCATCCGTGTGTTCATGGATTCACGAACGGCTTTCATCTCTCATGTGTCGATGGTGCTGCTGATTTCCTTGTCGCTCAATAGTCCGTATGAGTTTATCTTTTACCAGACGATAGCAGGTATCGTCGTGATACTTGGTTTGCGTGAGTTGACCCAACGTTCGCAGATTGTCCAGACGGCTATTATGGTGACGCTGACCTATTATGTGCTCTATAGTGCATACGAATTCTCCATCGGAGCGAGCGTCAGTGACCTGGACCGCAGAATCTTCATGTATTTCGGTATCAACGGCCTCCTGTTGCTCTTCACCTATCCGTTCCTTTGGGTGATGGAGAAGACGTTCGGATTTGTGAGCGATGTGACGCTGGTGGAGTTGTCGAACATCAATCACCCGTTGCTCCAGAAGATGTCGGAAGAGGCTCCAGGTACTTTCCAGCACTCGATGCAGGTGGCCAATCTGGCATCGGATGTAGCCAAGAAAATAGGTGCCAAGTCGCAGTTGGTACGTACAGGTGCCCTGTATCACGATATCGGAAAGCTGGAACGTCCTGTGTTCTACACAGAGAATCAGGCAGGTGGTAACCCTCACAAGCATCTCAGTGCTTTGAAGAGTGCGGAAGTCATCATTTCTCATGTAACCTCAGGGTTGATGTTGGCTGATAAATATAATCTGCCTGAGCAGATCAGGGGCTTCATCTCGACCCATCATGGACTTGGTAAAGCCAAGTATTTCCTGATTACTTACAAGAACGAGCATCCGATGGAAACCATCGATGAAAGCCAATTCCAATATCCAGGGCCGAATCCACGAACGAAGGAAGAAGCCATCCTGATGATGGCAGACTCGGTGGAAGCCGCCTCACGCAGTTTGACAGAATATACAGAAGAGATCATCAGTGAAAAAGTCGATTCCATTGTTGATACACAAGTGAAAGAAGGCTATTTCAAACTTTGTCCTATCACTTTCAAGGACATTGAAGACGCCAAAGAAGTGATGAAAGAGAAGCTGAAAATCATGTATCACACACGAATTTCCTACCCTGAGTTAAATAAAAACGCGTAGGAAGGCAATAAAATCGACAAAATTGAGTTAATATAGTCAATGGGCAAAAAATTTTTGATCGTCCTAGCAGTACTTTCAGCCTCGGTTCAGGGAGTACGTGCTCAATGGGATGTGCAGTTTACCGACTTCACAACCCTGCGTTCGTATTATAATCCAGCTGTGTCGGGAACGGACGGATTGCTGGATGTATCAATCGCCTATTCGTTGCAGATGGCAGGTTACGACGGAGCACCTAAAACGATGTATGCAGGTGCCCATATGCCTATCTATTTCTTCGGACCTCGTCATGGTGCAGGAATCAGTCTTTTCAGCGATGAAATCGGTATTTTCAAGACATCCAAGCTCTCTGCACAGTATTCATTCAACATGAAATTGGGCGAGAAAGGCAGAATAGCCGTAGGTGTTCAAGGTGGTATGCTGAACGAAAAGATCGAACCAGGTAACATGATTCTGTCAGATGCCAACGACCCAGCATTCCCTACGTCGACCACAGAGGGAAAGCACTTTGATTTCGCAGCCGGAGTATATTATTACAGCCCTAAGATATGGGCGGGTTTATCGTCCATGCACCTTGCTGCTCCAACCATCGAAATGGGCGAAAAATACGAAATTGAGCTCGCACGCACATATTATTTTATGGCTGGAGGCAATATTAAGCTAAAAAATACGTTATTATCATTACAACCTGCCGTGATGGTGCAGACAGATTTCCAGTCTTGGCGCGAAGATATCCAGTGTAAAGCGTTCTATGAATACGACGCAAAAACGTTCTTCGCAGGCGTAGGATACAGCCCTGGGATATCTGTGACGGCGATGATTGGTGGAAACTTCCACGGAGTTCAGTTGGGGTATTCCTATCAGATGTACACCCAAGGAGTGGGAGCCATTCATGGAACGCACGAGTTGGTGTTGAACTACAAAACCAATCTCGATCTGTTCAAAAAAGGCAAGAATCTGCATAAAAGTGCAAGATTTCTTTAGTCTCGACAAAAAAATGTGCAGGCAAAACGAAGTTGGATATTATAAAAACTGAGAATATATGAAAAAAGGATTATTTGCAGTAGGCATTTTGGCGCTATTCATCACAGTCGTATCATGTATGAGTTCACGTGGCTCAGCTGAAGCGTCAGGTGGTGAAGTGACTGGTGTTGGTGGTTCTGCCATTTCCGAACCCGCCCCATATGGGATGGTATTGATTAAACGCGGTTCGCTGAAGATGGGTACAGACAATACCGACAGCTTGTGGGGCAAGAAGATGCCAGAGAGAGAGATTTCTGTAGATGCGTTCTGGATGGACGAGACAGAAGTGACCAACTCCAAGTATCGTCAGTTCGTACTTTGGGTACGTGATTCCATTCTCCGTGAACGATTGGCTGATGCTGGTTATGAAGAATACAGGATTGAAGAGGACAAGAACGGTGACCCTGTTCCTCCACATCTGAACTGGTCGAAATCACTGCCTTGGCGTAACCCAGACGAGGATGAGGAACGTATCCTGGAAAGTGTGTACACCTATCATCCGTTCGACGGAACGAAGATGTTGGATGCCAGCCAAATGAACTATCGTTATGAGACGTTCGACTATGCGTTGGCTGCACAGCGTAAATATCGTCTGAACCCAGAAGAACGTAATCTGAACACAGATATCAAAGTAGATCCGAACGAACAGGTGATAATTTCGAAAGACACCGCCTATATCGACGATGAAGGACGTATCGTTCGTCAGACGCTGACCCGTCCATTGTCGAGCATGTGGGACTTTGTCAATACATACATTATTAATATTTATCCTGATACCACTTGTTGGGTGAACGATTTCCAGAATGCTGAAAACGAGATTTACATGCGTCTCTACTTCAGCCATCCTAACTACAACGAATACCCGGTGGTTGGTGTCAACTGGGAACAGGCTAACGCCTATTGCAACTGGCGTACTGACTTCCTGATGAAGGGATTGGGCGGAAATGCCAAATTCATTCAGCGCTATCGTCTCCCGACTGAGGCTGAGTGGGAGTTTGCCGCTCGTGGAAAAGAGGGCAATGAACTGCCATGGGAGAACAACGATGTGAAGAGCGATAACGGTTGCTACTATGCGAACTTCAAACCTGACAGAGGTAACTACACGATGGATGGTAACATCATCACATCGAAAGTCGGCATCTACTCAGCCAATTCCAACGGATTGTATGATATGGCAGGAAATGTGGCAGAATGGACATCGACTGTCTATACAGAAGCAGGTGTGCTGTCGATGAGCGACCTCAACCCAACCCTTAAGTACAACGCAGCCCTCGAAGACCCGTACGCATTGAAGAAGAAATCGGTACGTGGTGGTTCTTGGAAAGACCCAGAGAGCTTTATCAAGTCGGCTTGGCGTACATCAGAGTTCCAGAACGTAGGACGTTCGTTCGTTGGTTTCCGATGTGTACGAACCCAGGTTGGAACGGCATCAAAGCAGAAAAAATAAAGGTGAAAACGAATCATCAAACATAAAACAGATAGGAAAATGGCAAGAAATAATATCATAGCAAAATTGCAACGTTGGATGGATAGCAAACCGGGTCAGATGTTTCTGAACTATGCTTATAGTTGGGGTGCTTCTATCGTAATTCTCGGAGCGTTGTTCAAGATTACACATATCGCTGGAGCTGACTTCATGTTGTTCCTTGGTATGGGAACCGAGGTGATTGTGTTCTTCCTCGCTGGTTTCGAACGTCCTTATGACGTCGAGCCTAAAAAGGAAGAAGTTGAAACCAGTGGAGAACCTGCTGGAGTACAGGTGAGCGGTGGCGGAACGGTCATCATAAACGGTGGTATTCCATCCCAGCCTCTTGCTGTAGAAGGTGTTCAACCAGAAGGTCCTACAGAACCAATTGACGCAGCTCAGCTTGCTGGCGCTATTGCTGCATCACCTATCATGTCGCCTCAGTTTGCTGGTATGTGTCCAGAGATGCAAGAAGCTACTCAGACCTATGTGGATCAGTTGAACGAATTGACAGATATCCTGAAGAAGGTGGCAGAACAATCTGCCCGACTCACTCGCGACTCAGAAGAGATGGAGAACATGAACCGTACGCTTACTGGTATCAACCGTTTCTACGAGATGCAGTTGCGTAGTGTGAGCGCTCAGAGTGCAACGATTGATGATGTCAACGAACAGACAAAGCGTCTGGCCAGTCAACTCGAAGAACTCAATCAGGTATATGCCCGTATGGTTGAGGCTCTGAAAGTGAATATGACAGTCAAAGGTGAATAAAAAGTCAATTGTCAAATAGAGAAGAAATAAGATGGCAATAAAGAAAAGAAAACTGTCGCCACGTCAGAAGATGATCAACCTGATGTACCTCGTGCTGATGGCCATGCTTGCCTTGAACGTCAGCTCGGATGTGCTCAATGGTTTCTCATTGGTGGATGAAGGACTCAACCGCTCCAAGGAGAATGAATCATCCCAAAACGAAGCAATCTATAAGACTCTTGATGAAGCGATGGAGCAGAATCCTGAGAAAGTGAAAGAGTGGTATAACAAAGCGCAGAATGTGCGCCAGATGTCCGACTCGCTCTATTCGCTGGCTGAGGAACTGAAATGGGAGATTGTGCGTGAGGCTGATGGAAAGGATGGCGATATCCATAATATAAATAATAAGGAGAACCTTGAGGCTGCTACCCATGTGATGCTGGCTCCTAGCATCGGACGTGGAGGCGAACTCCTCAAGGCAATCAACCACTATCGTGAGTCTATCACCAAAATGGTGAATGATGATAAGATGCGTCAGATTATCACTGATAACCTATCGACGAATGTACCAAAGAAAGCAAAGGTGCTGGGTAAGAACTGGCAGGAATACATGTTCGAGAACACTCCGGTCATTGCTGCTGTTACCTTGCTTTCGAAGTTGCAGAACGACGTTCGTAGTGCTGAAGGTGAATTGCTCCATCAGCTAGTAGCAAATATCGACATTAAGGACGTGCGTGTGAACGAAATCAGCGCATTCGTCATCCCGAGTTCACAAACAGTGGTTCAAGGCGGTCGATTCTCTGCTGATATCATTATGGCAGCTGTCGACACCACAGCTCGTCCGGAAATCTACATCGGTAATACCTTGCTGAAGTCGAGCAACGGACACTATGAGACCATCTGCAACTCGACTGGTGACTTCACCCTGAGAGGTTATCTGATCATGCGTAACGGTAACGGAGAGGAAATCCGTCGTGATTTTGCTCAGCCTTACACCGTAGTCGAACCAGCAGCAACGGTATCAGCTACCATGATGAATATCCTGTATGCGGGTTATCAGAACCCTGTCAGTGTGAGTGTGCCTGGAGTTCCCAAGAACAAAGTGAACGCCACAATGAGTGGTGGTACCCTCACCAAGAAAGGCGAAGGAGAATACATCGCAACCCCATCGAAGGTTGGTGAAGATGTCGTTATTACCGTTACAGCTGACAATCAAGGACGTTCACAGGAAATGGGTAAGTTCACCTTCCATGTACGTCAGTTACCTGATCCAGCTGCCTATATTGCCTATTCTGATGACAAAGGAAATACGATGCGATACAAAGGTGGTCAGCCATTTGGAAAGGCAACTCTGCTCAACACAACAGGTATCAGTGCTGCTATCGACAATGGTATGCTTGATATCCAGTTCCGAGTAGTAGGTTTCGAAACCACGTTCTTCGACAATATGGGTAACGTAATCCCAGAGATATCGAAATCGGCCAATTTCACCGATCGACAACGTGATATGATTCGACGAATCAGTCGAGGAAAACGATTCTATATATCAAGAGTACATGCCATCGGACCTGACGGCATCGAACGTACCCTCCCAAGTTCTATGGAAGTAATCATTAATTAGCAAAACCAGCATATGAAGAGAATCATCATCGTAATATTAGGTATATGCTCCACACTCAGCATGAGTGCGCAACCTGCCAACAGCAGAGTGACGCAGAGTAACACCAACACAACGAGGCCAACGACAACAGCTGCACCAACTACGCCAGCTACAACGGCACGCCCAACTAAAACGGCGCGGCCAACTACGACTCCGGCCCAACCTTCAGGTGTGACACGTCAGACAACCACTAGAAATACACAGGCTGCAAAACCATCTGTCAGCCGTGCAAGTATCATGTTCCCAACAGCTGTCGAAGTGCCTGTAGATGTAGCATGGCGTCGTGACATCTATCGTGAGCTTGACCTCACCAAAGATGCCAACGCACCATTATACTACCCAGTAGAACCTCAGGAAGGACGTGTGAATCTGTTCACCCTGTTGTTCCAGCTGCTCAATACGGGCAAGATTCCTGCATATACGTATGACCCTAGTGGTCTTGAGAACTTCAATACGTCCAATCGTATGCATTTCAAGGATATGCTCGAACGCTATGAGATTCCATACGAAGTGAATGGCAATAGCATCAAGGTAAATCCCGTTGATGTCCCTTCTAACGAAGTACTCAGCTATTTCGTCAAGGAGAGCAGCTACTATGACCAGCATACTGCTACTTATCATAGTCGCGTCGTAGCTCTCTGCCCTGTGATGCATCGTTCAGGTAGTTTCGTCGATTTCAACTCACCAAGTATGAGTGCAGACGTACAGAAGTCTCCGCTCTTCTGGGTGAAGATGGAAGATATCGAATCCTACCTCAGCCAGAACATGGTGATGACCAGTAATTACAACAATGCAGCTACAATGTCAATGGCCGACTTCTTTGATACGAACAAATATAAGGGTACCATCTATATGACCACTAATATGCAGGGTAAGTCGCTTGCACAGATGGTTGGAGATTCATTCCAGATGGATTTCGATTCTGATTCTGTTATGTATGATACTGAGGTAGCCTCTAAGAATGCACTTCAGCGTGAACAGAACCGTATTGAGAAAGAGATTTCTGACTTTGAGAAGCATATCTGGGCAGCACCAGTTGACTCTGCAGCCCTCGCTCGTCAAGACTCTATAGCAGCAGCTGAAGCAACGTCGAAGAAAGCCAAAAAGGCTAGTACACGTTCTACAGCTCGCCAGACAACTACGAAGGCAGAGAAGACCAAGAAAGAAAAGGCTCCTAGTTCAAGCGGTAGCGCTCCACGCGTGTCTGTTCGCCGTGAACGCCACTGATAAGATGATACGTGTCATCAACTGGCCGTTATCATTCTAACCATCATAAGTTCCTTTCCATTCGCTAATCAGCGAAAGGGAAGGAACTTTTAAATCATTAAGCTATTTATTACCTGATTTTTCTGCAATCTTCATGGGAAATGCTTACTTTTCTGCCTGATTATTTGGCACATTCCACGATTTATCGTACTTTTGTGGTTGGAAATTAATATAAACAGATATAGATATGGCAACTATTCCAGATTTTAAGTATGCCCCAATGTTTCAGATGGGTAAGGACGATACGGAGTACCGTCTGCTGACGAAAGAAGGGGTGACAGTGAGTGAATTCGAAGGTCACGAAATCGTGAAGGTATCCAAGGAAGCACTTACGTTGCTGGCTCAGCAGGCTTTCCATGATGTAGAGTTCATGCTTCGTCGTGAGCACAACGAGCAAGTAGCAAAGATATTGAAAGACCCTGAAGCATCGGAGAATGACAAGTATGTGGCTCTCCAGTTCCTTCGTAATGCAGAAACAGCATGTAAAGGTGTGCTGCCCTTCTGTCAAGATACAGGTACAGCCATCATCCATGGTGAGAAAGGTCAGCAGGTATGGACTGGATTCGAGGACGAAGAGGCTTTGAGCCTTGGTGTGTTCAACACTTATACACAGGATAACCTGCGTTATTCGCAAAATGCTCCTTTGAATATGTACGATGAGGTGAACACCAAATGTAATCTCCCAGCACAGATTGATATCGAGGCTGTAGAAGGTGCCGAATACCGATTCGTGATGGTAGCCAAAGGTGGTGGTTCGGCCAATAAGACCTACTTCTACCCAATGACCAAAGCAACCATTCAGAACGAAGGTACATTGCTGCCATTCCTGGTAGAGGAGATGAAGCATCTGGGTACAGCCGCTTGTCCACCATATCATATCGCTTTCGTTATCGGTGGTACATCAGCAGAGAAAAACCTGTTGACTGTGAAATTGGCTTCAATCAAGTATTACGACAACCTGCCAACCACAGGTGATGAGACAGGACGTGCATTCCGCGATGTAGATTTGGAACAGAAACTGCTGAAGGAAGCATTTAAGATTGGATTGGGTGCTCAGTTTGGAGGAAAGTATCTTGCTCATGATATTCGTGTCATTCGTCTGCCTCGTCATGGAGCCAGCTGTCCAATCGGTATGGGAGTAAGCTGTAGTGCTGACCGCAATATCAAGGCAAAGATTAACAAGGATGGTATCTGGTTGGAGAAGATGGACGACAATCCAAGCGAACTGATTCCAGAAGAATATCGTAAGCCAGGTGAAGGCGCCAAGGGTATTGAGATTGACCTTGATAAAGGTATCGATGCTGTACGTGCAGAACTGACTAAGTATCCTGTATCGACTCGTGTAAACCTCAAGGGAACCATCATCGTAGCTCGTGATATCGCTCATGCCAAACTGAAAGCTCGTCTGGATGCAGGCGAAGGTATGCCTCAGTATTTCAAGGACTATCCTGTGCTTTATGCAGGACCTGCCAAGACACCAGAAGGCTATCCTTGTGGATCGATGGGCCCAACCACAGCCAACCGTATGGATCCATACGTAGACGAGTTCCAGGCAAACGGCGCATCGCTCGTGATGATAGCAAAGGGCAACC
This sequence comes from uncultured Prevotellaceae bacterium, assembly GCA_947303695.1. Lineage (GTDB taxonomy): Bacteria > Bacteroidota > Bacteroidia > Bacteroidales > Bacteroidaceae > Colivivens. The sequence continues at coordinate 16,807 of CAMYYX010000002.1, forward strand.
GTACACAGCAAGTGACAGATGCCTGCAAGAAGCATGGTGGCTTCTATCTTGGAACTATCGGAGGTGTGGCTGCCGTACTCTCACAAAGCAGTATCAAGAGCATCGAGTGTGTAGAATATCCAGAACTTGGTATGGAAGCCATTTGGAAAATCAAGGTAGAGGACTTCCCTGCTTTCATCCTTGTGGATGATAAGGGTAACGACTTCTTCAAGCAACTCAAGCCTTGTACTGGTTGCACCATCATGTAATGTAAAACCTAAACCGTAATCAAATCATAAAGAATAGAAATGGAAGACGTAAAACAGTACCTCAATGCTGCTGAAGAAGATATGGAGATGGCAGCCATGAACCTTGAGGAGAAATTAAGCCGCATCCGTGCAGGACGTGCTAATGTGCATATCCTCGACGGAATCCGCGTAGACTCTTATGGAGCTATGATGCCCCTGAGTAATGTTGCTACCCTTACCACACCAGACGCACGTTCTATCATCATCAAACCTTGGGATAAGAACATGCTGAAGGTGATTGAGAAGGCCATCATCGACTCATCGGTAGGTATCATGCCAGAGAACAACGGTGAACAGTTGAGACTGGGTATTCCTGTGTTGACAGAGGAACGCCGTAAAGAATTGTCGAAGCAATGTGCGAAAGAAGCAGAATCAGCAAAGGTGAGTGTAAGAAATTCACGCCGTAACGCCATTGAGAAGCTAAAGAAGAGTGTGAAGGATGGTGTGCCTGAGGATGTAGAGAAGGATGCGGAAGAAGAGTGTCAGAAGCTTCATGATAAGTATATCAAGAAGATTGACGCTATGCTCGACGAGAAGAACAAGGAAATCATGACCGTGTAAAAGATGCACGGACTTGTTGTCAGAAATACGGGGAGTTGGTACACAGTACGTACTGATGATGGTAGTTTGATTGATTGTAAGGTGAAAGGTAACTTTCGTCTGAAAGGCATTCGTTCGACTAACCCTGTTGCGATAGGCGATCATGTGGAGATGATTCCACAACCGGACCATACTGCGCTCATCACTTCTATTGATGAGCGCAAAAACTATATTATACGCAAATCAACCAACCTTTCGAAACAGTCGCATATTCTGGCAGCTAATCTTGACCAGTGTTTCCTGTTTGTTACCATCAGTCACCCTACAACTTCCACGACGTTTATCGATCGCTTTCTCGCTACAGCTGAAGCATACAGCATTCCTGTAACGATTATCTTCAACAAGGTGGACCTTTACGACGACGATGATAGGGAATATCTCGATGGAATGGTCTGTTTGTACGAAACCATCGGATATAAATGTTTGGCTGTCTCCCTGAAAACGGGCGATGGAATGGAGGAAATCCGATCCGAACTGCAAGGAAAAGTGACTTTGCTCTCAGGCAACAGTGGTGTGGGTAAGTCAACCTTTATCAATTACTTGATGCCCGACCTGCACCTGAAAACTTGCGAAATCAGCGATGCCTATAACACAGGTAAGCACACGACCACCTTCTCGGAGATGTACGAGATTGAGGGAGGAGATGGGGAACGGAGCTACATTATTGACACACCAGGTATCAAGGGATTCGGAACGTTCAATATGGAGCGCGAAGAGGTGGGACATTATTTCAAGGAAATCTTCCGTTTCTCCCAAGATTGCAGATTTAATAATTGTACCCACACACATGAACCGGGGTGTGCAGTATTGGCAGCTGTGGAACGACATGATATCAGCGAAAGCCGTTATAATTCCTATCTGTCGATGCTCGAAGACGAAAACGAAGAGAAATATCGCTCAGGTTACTAACGTAACTTGAGCATTTTTTTACGCTTTTCGAAGTGTTCAAGTTTATCCATCACGATAGTTACAGCCGTTTGTTCATCCCATCCACGTAGAGTAGCATATCTAGTTACGATACGCTTTAATATCGGACGTACGTGGGTAAGGCGGAACAGACTTTCTAAACATTCTTTCTTCGATGGATTGGGCGAAAAATGGGAGCGATTGATGTCGATCGTAGTAATGTGATACCCTGATGTTTCTTGATGATATAAGAAATTGCTAAGGTTTGTATCACCATGAATAAATCCCTTCTCGTGACAATCTACCAAAAACTGAGCGATGGCTTCTACCAAATCATCATGTTTTTCAGGTTCTTCCCTCAAGATACGTGCATCAGGGTCTCCACAGAACTCTGTTACCAAATAACCTTGATAGAACAATCCTTTGCGAGAGGTCTCAATACAAGCAATCGGTGTCGGAGTGCTGATTCCTAGCTCGACAAGTTTCATTCCATATAGATAGGCACGTTTAGCTTTACTGGGACGGAAAACGGTGTAATCGAAACGCTGGTGCAACATCGGCTTCTTGAATCGCTTCACGACAATCGTACGGCCTTCTACGGTGAAGAATCTAATTTGATTACGTTCGTCATACACCAATTCGCCTTCCTTATCATATATAGCGGGAAGTGAGTGAACAAAATCACTCAAATGACTATATACAGGATTGATAATGACTTGTGTACCGTTTAGTCGCATAGCAGTTCTTTGTAAAGTTGAAGATAAGCCTTGATATGTTTGTCGTAACTGAATTCGGCAGCATGATGCTTTATTTGTTCGCTCCGCTCTGGCGATTGAAGGAACGATGCCAATTGGCTCTTCACAAAATCGCCCATTTCATCGGGATTCAGTGTTGGCCAAATATAGGCATAGTCACCACAGATTTCAGGCAAACAAGTAGCGTTGGCTATGAATACGGGTTTTCCGAACTGCATCGCTTCGATGGCAGGGAGGCCGAACCCTTCACCTTGACTGGCGAAGAGAAATGCTTCACAATGCCGATAAAGCCAGACTTTCTCTTCTGCCTGTATCTTACCACAGAGATAAGCATTATGAGTGGGCAGTTGGTCGATATGTTCACGTACGGTCTTGGCATAATCGAAATGATCGTCCCCACAGACATAGAGATCGTAATCAGGGAAATGCCGCATCATATCCACCAACAGATGGAAGTTCTTCTTCGTCCGAATCTGTCCAATAGCAAAAAAGAATGGTCGTCCAGTTGCAAATGCAGGCTTTTCTTCCGATTGTTCGGAGATATCCTCTACACCATTATAGATGACTCTTACAGGCTTTCCTTTCATATCGAACATTTGTTCCACTTGTCGTCCCACAAACTGCGAAATACAGGTTACTGCATCTGCTTGGTTGATAGCACGTTGTAGAAAGAATCGATGTTTCAGCTGACGAATCCAATTCTTCTCCGTCAGGAAGTTCAGGTCGTGAATAGTAAGAACAAACTTCTGATATTTCCCTCGTTTTCGCTTAATTTGTTGCTGATTGGTCGAATGCCATAAATCAACAGCAGGTAGCCCTTTACTGAAATGCTTGTGGTATTTGTTACGAATGGTGGTCATCTGCACAGTTGAATTACATTCTATAGGAAATCCTTCTGGCAATAAGAAATGGAATGCTAAAGTCTCATCTTCTACCTTTGGGTAGAGATGATAGTAGTTTCTGGCAATCTGACCGAAACCGCTTGTAGGATTGCCAATCTCACAGATGTCAAGCAATACAGTTTTCTTTCCCATATCACAAAGGTATGCATTTTTTGAGGTATGACAATGTTTTTTTATTGTGAAAACATAAAAAATGACGTAAAAATGTCGTTATGCGAGAAAAAATCAGTAATTTTGAAGCCTTATTCAATGCTCTTAGTAAAACAGATGAACATACTTGTAATCAGGTTTCGACAGATGGGAGATGCGATATTGGCTACTTCGTTGCTCAATACGTTGCGTCATAATTTCCCAGATGCTCAGATTCATTTCGTACTGAACGAACGGATTGCACCTTTGTTCAAAGGACATCCGTCCATCGATCGTTGTATCACGTTTACTGATGACGAACGTCACCATTTCTTTACCTACATTCGAAAAGTGTGGCGTGTTGTCCATGAAACTCATTACGATGTCATCATTGATTTGCGCAGCACGATGAATACGATACTTTTTGCATTCTTTTCTCTTTCCACGACATTTAGAATAGGGAAGGATAAGGGATATACGAAGATTGCTTTCAACCATACCATCGAGCCATGTGGTGACAAATACTCGATGGTAGAATACAATACACGATATGCTTTACCGCTCCAACCATTACGTTCAATAGAGCCTATTAATAGTTTCACACTACATATTACAGATGAAGAAAAGCAAGCGTTTGGTCGCTATCTAACTGCTCAAGGCATCAATCTCAGTCGCCCTGTAATGTTGGCTAATGTAACAGCTAAACTTGCATCGAAAGTCTGGATGGAGGATCGGATGGTGTGGGTGTTGAACCATTTCTTAGAGCTGTACCCTGATTATCAAATCATCTTCAATTATGCACCTGGTCCAGAAGAGGAGAACGCACGACGTATCTATGCTCAAATGGGACATCCCAAGCAGGTTTTTATTGACGTACAGGCACATTCATCTAGAGAATTAGTTGCGATGGCTGGCTACGTGACGCTTTTCTTTGGTAATGAAGGTGGTGCTCGTCACATTGCCCAAGCAGCTGGTTGTCCGTCATTGGCGATTTGTGCACCAGAGAACAGTAAAAAAGTTTGGATTCCGCAGACGCAAGTGTTAGCTGAGGGTATCTCACCTGTCGATACCTTGGCTGAACAGAATATAACAGAAGAGGCATATCTTCAGATGAGTCGGGAGGAGAAGTACGGTTTGCTGACACAAGAATACGTGTGGAGTCGTTTACAATCATTCATGCAGAAACTATGAAGCGTAAGACAATCATTCGAAGCATCGTTCTTTTGGTGCTGGTCGGCATCAGTGTTTGGGTATGGAGCCGTTGGAATGTGTGGTTCGGCAATCCAACGGAATCTTCTTATGTTTCTTCGTCCATTCCGTCGAGGATTCTGCTCACTTTCGGCGATTCCATCGGTGAAAACCGCAATGTAAGTTGGCAATGTGATTCTGTGTTACTCCCTTCACATCTTGAACTGCAGGATTTGGAAGGAACCATCGTCCAATCCATTCAAGCCAAAGGAGAACTCTATGAATCGCCAGGAGGAAAATCAGCATATTATGTAGCCCGTTTACGTGGCTTACAATCGGGGCATCAGTATCGGTATCGTGTCTGTACCAACGAACAATATTCGGATTGGTATGCATTTACCATTCATCCTCATCATGACCCTACTGAGTTTCTCTTTGTGGGCGATGTTCAGGATACCATTGCTGGTATAGCAAATCAGTTGCTAAAGCAAGCATTCCAACAGCATCCGCATTCAGAATTTCTTGTCTGTGGAGGCGATTTGATTGAACGCCCACTTGATTGTTATTGGGATGAGATGTTCAAAACCCTCGATTCCATCGCTCAAGTTATGCCGATTCTTACGATTACAGGCAACCACGATTATTGGAAAGGAGTGATTTGCCAACTCGATCCTCGATTCTGGTTAGTAAACTCTTTTTATCAGGACTCACGTGTGGATGATAATCAGGTTTTTTCTGTCAAATATGATAACATTCAGTTCTTCTGTCTTGACAGCAATCGAGAGTTCTGGTATCTCTGGCAGCAACGTGACTGGTTGAAACATCAGTTGGCAGATAGTGATGCCAAATGGCAGATCTTGGTGTTGCACCATCCTCTCTATTCTCTTAAAGGTGCCATGAACAACCTGATTCAACGATGGATGTTCGATGATTTGCTACAGGAATATGGTGTTGACCTCGTCCTTCAAGGTCATGAACATGCATATGCAAGAATGAGGACAGAAGGCAAAACCATCCCTGTATATACTGTCAGTCATTGTTCACCAAAGAACTATCGCATTGAATTTGATGAGCGTTTTGACCGCTTTGGGTCTGGTAGTCGCTACTATCAGAAAGTGAGCATTCATGGTGATACTCTCTTTATGACTGCCTATGATGCTATTTCTGGAATGCTTTATGATTCGCTCCAAATACAAAAGCAAGGTCATCAGACAACTGTTGTTGATTTAGCTCAGTCAATTCCAGAAGTCATTACGTTTATTCCGGATGTCAATAATCACAAAGACCGTCAATTTGCTGAACGCATCCAAACATATAAAGACAAAAAAGGAATCAAATAATACCCCGAAATGAAGATAAAAAAGTCGTATATTTCCTGTCCTGTTGCATTCATATGTAATCTGGTGATGATGTATCTTGTCTATGGAATCTGTCGCCTTGCTTACCTATTTGAAAACTGGAGTGTCCTGTCGGCAGGATTTGACTCCCTTTCATTCTATGATGCTTTTAAGGGCTGTTGGTTGTTCGACTCTTCTGCCATCCTATACACGAACGTACTTTATGCCTTGTTGATGTTGTTTCCTCTTCATGTCAAAGAAACCAATCTTTGGCAATCGGTTGCAAAGTGGGTATATGTTGTTGTCAATACAATCTGTATTGTGGCTAATCTGATCGATGTCGTCTATTTCCAGTACACAGGACGACGAACGACAACTTCTGTCTTCAGTGAGTTCCGTCATGAATCAAACTTAGCAGGGGTATTTGGTGTGGAGCTTCTCAATCATTGGTATTTAGTCTTGTTGGGTGTGTTACTCATAGCTGCTCTCATTTTTCTATATGTGAAACCTACAGGTAAGTTGTCATTTAAAGGCTGGAAGTCCTACCTTATTTATTATGTTATCCACATTGTCTGCTTCGGTCTCTATATTCCTATCACTATCTGTGGTATGCGAGGAGGTGCAACGACGGCTACCCGTCCGATAACTATTAGTAATGCAAACCAATATGTCAATCGGCCAGCAGAAGCAGCACTGGTACTCAACACGCCCTTCTCCTTAATACGTACAATTAACAAGAATGTGTTTGCTGATCCAAACTATTTCACTCGTGAAGAATTGGACCAGATATATTATCCTGTACATACACCTTCAGATAGTCTTACCCTTCGTAAGAAGAACGTTGTCGTGTTGATTCTCGAAAGTTTCGGAAGGGAATACATAGGGGCTTATAACACTCAGCTTGATGATGGTCATTATCAGGGCTATACCCCATTTGTAGATTCGCTTATCCAGCATTCTGTTACCTATGATTATACCTTTGGAAATGGACGTAAGAGTGTAGATGGTATGCCTTCCATATTGTCTAGTATCCCTCGTTTCATCGAACCGTTCTTCTTAACACCTGCATCTCTCAATGAAGTGAGCGGATTGGCAGGAGAGTTGAGAAAGGTTGGCTATTATTCGGCATTCTTCCATGGTGCAGAGAACGGGTCAATGGGCTTTGAAGCCTTCGCTCATGCAACTGGCTATCATGATTATTTCGGACGTACGGAGTATAATCAGGATAAACGTTTTGGAGGAGATAAAGATTTCGATGGCATGTGGGCCATCTGGGATGAGGAATTCCTGCAGTTCTATGCCCTGAAGATGAGTGAAATGCAGGAACCATTTGTCACAACGGTCTTTACGGCCAGTTCACATCATCCATATGTGGTTCCTGAACGCTATCGCGACATCTACAAGGATGACCCCGGTGATGATAATATCATGCATAAATGCATCCGTTATACGGATCATGCTTTGCAACTCTTTTTTGAGACCGCTAGTCGTCAACCGTGGTACGAAAATACACTCTTTATACTCACGGCCGACCATACCAATCTCAGTTCGCGCCAAGAGTATCAGACAGAAATGGGATTGGTGAGCGTACCGCTGATTTTCTTTGACCCATCGGGTGAACTGCAACCAGAACGTCGTGCAGGTATTGCACAGCATATTGATATCATGCCTACAATCCTGAATTATTTGGGCTATGATCATCCATATATGGCTTTCGGTATTGATCTCTTCAATACACCCGTTGAGCAGACGTGGCTTGTTGGAAACAATAACGGCATTTATTTCTATGCCAAAGGTGATTATGTCATCTTGTTTACTGAAAGTGGAACCCTCAAAGCAATCTATAACTTCAAAGAAGATTGGTATATGAAGGACAACCTACTAGGTAAAACAGGCGACATAGAGCTACAGATGGAACGAGAACTAAAAGCTATTATCCAATCCTATATGGAGCGTATGATTGAGGACCAACTGGTGGTCCGCTAGTCTGACTTCAGGTGGAGCCCGATGCCAGCTATACCTTTTATTTGTGGGTCTTGCATGAAGTGGTTGACCTTATATTGGTAGACATGCCCTGAACCTACTTCAATAGGACTGATACGTTGAGTAATGGTCGAATATGGGAATCCATCCCCTTCGTTACTTCCTTTTTTGTTATAGATACATACTTTGATAGTGTCTGTCCTGATCTCTGACGAATCGCATTCAAGAGTTCCAAGTAAGTATAAGTCATTATAAGGATAGGAACTGGTGAATCGTACACCGATAGTCGCTGCTACTTCACCCGATGATGTGATGGTAGGTAGCGTAAACGAAATCGTATCATCAGTTTTCCAATCCCATAAGTCAACATCATGATATTCATGTAAGATGGTGCCTCCCGAACATGCTATCAGCATGAAAACTAATAGAATGTAGCTTATCCTTGAGCGGGAGTGTCGTTTGTTGTGATATGTTGACTGTTGACTATTTGCTTTCTTATACTTCACTCTTTTGGCCCTTCTGTGTTTTTCTTCTTCTTCTTTTTCTTCTTTTTCTTTGCGGAATCGAATCTGTTGATGTTATCCTGATCCAATAGGTCGTATGGCCGGTTGTCGATAGGAGTGGCATCCTCGCGTAATGACATTGGTTTCTTTCCCTCGCGATTCATGCTGATAATTTCCAAAGCCCGAGCTGCAGTGATGGTTTCCTCGCGTACCAATGAATGTTTATCGGTGGAATAGGTAATCATCTTGGCCATGATGTCTGACTTGAAATAGAAGTACTCGTCATCCATGGTGTGCAGCGTAATCTCTCGTGAAGGCAGTCCCTTTAGCGATTCAACGTATTGATCCACTTCATAGTTCATGCAACACTTGAGTTTTGCACATTGACCGGCAAGTTTCTGGGGATTGAGCGAGAGGTCTTGGAAGCGGGCTGCACTGGTAGATACACTGATGAATTTTGTCATCCAAGTGGCACAACACAATTCACGGCCACAAGGACCTATACCACCGATTCTACCAGCTTCTTGTCGTGCACCAATCTGTTTCATCTCTATTCTCACCCTGAACCGTTCAGCCAGCACCTTAATGAGTTGTCGGAAGTCAACACGGTCATCAGCAATATAATAGAAGATGGCTTTATTTCCGTCTCCTTGGTATTCTACATCACCAATTTTCATCTCCAGACCAAGGTTCTTGGCAATCTGGCGCGATTCTATCATGGTCTCGTGTTCACGAGCTTTCGCCTCTGCAAATTTATCCATATCTACAGGACGTGCTTTACGGTAAATCCGTTTGAATTCCGTTCCTGGACGTAAGTTAGCTTTCTTTACTTGTAAAGCTACGAGCCTACCGGTCATAGTGACTGTACCGATATCATGGCCAGGACTTGCCTCTACTGCCACGATATCACCTTTCTCCAACTGCAGATTGTTGGAATTGAGGAAATAACCTTTACGAGGAGGTTTGAACTGTATTTCTACCAGTTCTGACGCTTGTTCGTTGTCTGGCAAATCGGCCAGCCAATCATATGAGTTGAGTTTGTCGGTCTGTCTGCTACATCCTTTCACAGAAAATCCACAACAGCAGTTGCCTGTCTTGAATTCGTTCACAATCTTATTTAAATTAAGCGATTTACAATTAACGATTTGATTATTTAATCGGTCTGCCTTCGCTGTCAAATCTCAGTTTCGGTTTGCGGGCCGTTTCTTTCGATTTGTCTCTGCGATGGTCTTTTCCGTTATCTTTAAATTTATTTGTCTCTCTCTTCGGTTTGTCACCGTAGTCCTTCGGCTTGCGCTCTGTTGTTTTCTTGTCGAACGGACGTGATTTGAAGTAATGATTGTCATTGTCAGGACGATAATCTGCGCTACGATCACCCCACTTGAAGTTATGACGATTCAGCCGAGGTTCTTCCTTCATGTCTCCATCTTCCTGCTCTTGAGTAGATTCGTTATCACGTTTATGCCCTTTGAACTTCAGGTTACGCTGACGGTCCTCCGATGTCTTGATATCCATTCCTTCTTCACGGCGTTCCTTCAGTTTTCCTTCAAATACTTGATACTTACGGAATTCACACTCCAATGCTCCATTATAGAGGATGATGCGTGTTGATGGGCGGAACCCGATTCTCGAGAAGCACTCTTCATGATAGCTTAGTATCCAAGCGTCATTCCCTACGAACGAATGCTTGAGTGTTCTACCGATATCACCATACAATCCCAGGATATCTTCGGTAGTGATACGTTCTCCATACGGAGGGTTCGTCACGATAATCGCTGGTTGTTGTGGCTGTTCCATATCACGGATATCTTGCTGGCTCACTTCTACAAAGCTGCCGACACCTGCTGATTTCACGTTTTCCTGTGCAATGGCTACAGCACGTCGATTGATATCGTATCCGTAAATCTTATGATGGAACTCCTTTTCTTGAGAATCATCGTTATAGATTTCGTCGAAGAGGTCGGGATCGAAGTCTTTCCAGCGTTCAAAGGCAAATTCCTTGCGGAACACACCTGGGTAGATGTTACGTGCAATCAATGCTGCTTCGATGAGAATTGTTCCTGAGCCACACATTGGATCGATGAAGTCGGAGTTGCCGTCCCATCCCGTCAGCATAATCATGCCTGCAGCCAATACTTCGTTGAGGGGAGCTGATACTGTTCCTACCCTGTAGCCTCTGTGATGCAGACTCTCACCTGAGCTGTCGAGTGAGATGGTGACTTTGTCCTCTGCGATATGCAGGTTGATCCGAATGTCTGGATTTGAGATACCTACATTGGGCCGTTTGCCTGTCTTCTCCCTAAAGAAATCAGCAATAGCATCTTTTACACGATAGGCGGCGAAGCGTGAGTGGCGGAATTCTTCCGAGAACACAACGGCATCTACCACGAAGGTACTGTCGTTATCCATATATTTTGACCAGTCGATTTTCTTCACCTCATTATATACTTCATCAGCATCGCTAGCCTTGAATTCGTGAATAGGCATTAATATCTTGACGGCTGTTCGCAGGCAGAAGTTTGCGCGATAAAGCATTGCCTTATCACCCTTGAACGATACCATACGAATGCCTTGCTCAATATCTTGAGCTCCTATTTTCTCTAATTCTTTTGCCAATAGCTCTTCAAGGCCGGCAAATGTCTTTGCTATAATCTTCATTCTTTCAACTATCAACTATTAACTATCAACTATCAACTCTTTACAGTCCTCCCCAATCTTCTGGTCTCACGATGTGGCTTTTTCGCTTTTTAGCCTGTACCAGTTGTTCTCCTGGCTGAGTACTTTCTGTTACCCACAGGTTACCACCGATGACCGTTCCACGAGCAATGGTGATACGTCCAAGAATGGTTGCGTTACTATATACAATCACGTTGTCCTCCAGAATCGGATGGCGAGGTATACCCTTGATGGGGTTACCGTTCTCGTCGCGAGGAAAACTCTTGGCTCCAAGTGTCACACCCTGATACAACTTCACATTATTGCCAATGATACAAGTCTCACCAATCACGACACCCGTTCCGTGGTCGATTGTGAAGTAGTCGCCAATCTGTGCTCCTGGGTGGATATCGATACCTGTTTCTGAATGTGCCATTTCTGTCAGGATACGTGGAATCAATTCAACTCCCATTGTCAACAGCTCGTGTGCCACACGATAGTTGATAAGTGCCTTGATGACAGGATAGCAGCAGATAATCTCATCGTAGCCTTTGGCTGCAGGGTCACCGTTATAGGCGGCCTCAACGTCAGTTTGTAAGCTGTGATTGATGTTGTCCAGCCGTTTGATGAACAGTTCTGCCTGTTCTTCTGTCAGGACGCGAGTTGCCAACAAGTCTTTCAGCAACATCTTTTTGGTCTCCACACTACGAGTATCGTCTCCGTAGAAATCCGGAAAGAGAATGGATCGTGCAAGCGTCGCAATCTCTTTGGCTGTGTTGATGGGATATGCGTAATTCATCTTTTTATCTTGTTCGTCTTTTTATTCTTCAATTGTCTTCAGCAGTTCTTTGGCTGATTCATCGCCCATGTCTGCAGCTTTTTTCAAATTGGCTATTCCTTTTGCCTTTTCTCCGTTCTGGGTTTGTGCATAACCCAATATACGGAGCGCATTTACGTTTTGCGGCTCCAGTGATAGAAGTTGGTTGGCGGTAGTGATACAATCGTCCAGCTCGTTCACTTTCAGCAATAGCGCACATTTCTCGATATAGAGCATCGAGGCTTGAGGCGCCATACCGATGGCGGTAGTCAAATCGTCGAGTGCCTGCTGATACATCTTTGCTTTTTGTTCGAGTTTCGCTCTGTCATAGTAGAACGATGTGTTCACCTGATTGTTGCTGAGGAAACAGTATTGGTTGTAGTCGTTGACGGCTTCACGGTATTGTTCTGCTGCTGCATGGAGCTGTCCTCTGCGTAATACGTACTTGGCTGCCTCAGCAGGCATCGGGGTTGGGAACATAGCCAATGCGCTGTCAATCATAGCTATCTGCACGCTCAAGCTGTCACCTGCTCCTTCGTGAGCGATGCTGGCTGCATAATACACCTCAGGTGAACGGTCTTTGCTGCTGTTGATAGCTTCATAGTGGTCTACTGCTGCTCTGAAATCCTTCTTCGACATCAGAATCTGACCTTTCAGCATCTTGTATTCCATTACGTCAGGTTGCTCTTCCAATGCTTTGTTGATATAATCCAAGGCGAGGTCGAACGTCCATTTCTCGTATGGCGGCTCTGGTTGATATACCAGTTTCGTGTTGATGATATCTGCAATCTTGGTGTTGGCCAGTGCTTTGTCCGTGCTGAGTTTGTAATAGGTCTGAAGATCGCGGTCAGCCTCATCAAAGCGATGTAGGTCGATGAGTGGGGTTGCTCTGCGGAAATAACCTTCTGCATTGTCAGGATAGGTTTCGACAAACAGGTTGAGCAAGTCGAGATACTCCTCGTTGCCCATGCTGGTGGACTTCATATAGAGATAAACCAGACTTTCTGACGCATTATCTGGCAATCCTTTTGCAATGTGTATGCTTTCAAGTGCCAATGAGTTGACCCTTGTTGTGATGGCTTTGATGGATAAGGTGTCAGCAAATCCAATACCAAGCACATATCCGTTGTTACCCATTGACGGTTGGGTCGTACCTATCAGTTCACCTTTGGCATTCAACACAGGTGTTCCTTGATAGGACTCATCTGTGGCATACGAAACTGTATAGTAGGGACAATTGTCCGCGATGGTCTTGATGGAGCTAACTTGTGCGCTTGGACATGATGCCAGTTTGCCTTTCGAGTATTTCAGGGTGAACACTAACGCACCTTCCGACGAGACGGTTTCTGCTTGGGTGAGCGCAACATTCTTTTTCGTGTTCACTTTGAACTTCACAAGTGAATAGGTGTCATCCGCTCCTAAAATCCATTTTACGGGACTCTTCTCACCATTCACATCCACCACTACAGCACTATATGCATCCTTGAACAGTTGGTAGTCAGCAAGGGCTACACCTTCTGTGTTGATATAGAATCCGGTACCTTTCTTCATCAGGTTGCCATCTTTGTCGTATGTCAACACTTCTACAATGGCCTTCATGGCCTTACTGCTCCATTTGGGTGCAGCTGCCTCTTGAGCCTTCAGGGTTAGGGTGACGATGGTTAAGGTTGTTATGATGATTGTCTTCAGTTTCATATCTATTAATTGTTTAACAGTTCTCTTGCGTTGTTCATTGCTGCCTCTGTAAGGGTTGAGCCGCTCAGCATGTGAGCTATCTCTTCAATCCGTTGCGTTGCAGAGAGCTCGGTGATGTGGGTCAGGGTCGTATCGGCTTCTTCCTCCTTGTACACTTTGTAGTGGTGCTCACCTTTGGCAGCAATCTGCGGCAGGTGGGTGATGCTGATGACCTGACAACCTTGTTGACTCATGCCTTGCATCATCAATGCCATCTGTTCGGCTATCTTACCTGACACACCTGTATCGATTTCATCAAAGATGATGGTAGGAAGTTTCGATGCGCTGGCTATCAAGGCTTTCAGCGAAAGCATCACTCGTGCAATCTCTCCACCTGATGCAATCTGCGAAAGCGGTTGTGTGGGTACGTTCTTGTTGGCAGAGAACCAGAACTCCACCTTGTCCATACCGCTCCATCCTGGTTCGGCTGTCTGAGCCAGGTTTACTTCGAATCTCACGTTTGGCATACCCAGTGTGATGAGTCGGCTGATGATGTCTTCTTCCAACGCTTTCTTGGCTGTCAGTCGCATCTCTGTCAGTCGCTTGGCTTGAGTCATTACCGCTTCCTTAGAGGCGTTCAGTTCGTGTTCCAGCTCAGCTATATGTTCTTCGCTGTGATCAATGAGGGTCAATTGCTGCTCCAATTCCTTTTGCAGTTTTATCAACTCGCTCACATTGTCCACATGATGTTTCTTTTGTAGTGAGTAGAGGGTGTCCAGACGTTCTTCCACCTGTTCCAGCCGCTGAGGGTCGTATTCCACTTCATCGGTTTTTTGCCCGATTTCATCGGCAATATCTTTCAGTTCGATGTAGCAACTTTCCAATCGTTGTGTCAGTTCCTCAGTTTTGCTATATACCTTGCTGGCGCTTTGAAGTGCTGCGAGGCCTTGCTTCACACGTTCCAGCGTATTGGCATCCTCGTCAGCTTCCAGACATTGTTGAGCCATATACAGGCTTTTCTTGATTTCCTCGGCATGACTCAGCATCTCCTGTTCTGCCTCCAACTCTTCTTGTTCTCCTTCCACGAGTGCTGCTTCAGCCAGTTGTTGAGCCTGAAACCGTAGGTAGTCCTCTTGGTCGTGACTCTGCTGTGCCTGTTCCTTCAGCTCCTTCAATTGCTGTCGAATGCTTAGGAAGTGTGAATAGCGCTCAACGTAATCCTTCACCTCATTGGCATCGTGAGCCAACGTGTCCAGCAGGTTCAACTGGAAGTCCTCTTTACCCAACAGCAGATTCTGGTGTTGCGAATGAATGTCGATGAGCTGATTGCCTATCTCTTTCAAGAGCGATAGGTTGACAGGTGTGTCGTTGATAAATGCACGGCTTTTGCCTTCTGCAGTCAATTCGCGTCGGATGATACAATGCGACCCGTCGAAATCAAGGTCGTTTTGAGCAAAGAAGTCTAAGACCCTCTCCCCGCTCTCCCTTAAAGGGCGAGAGCTTAAGTTTTGAGAGGTCAAGTCCTCCTTTAAGGAGGATTTAGAAGGTCCAAGATCGAACTCTGCTTCGATCATGCATCTCCTCTCGCCGGCCTTGATTGCTTTCATGTCTGCACGTTCGCCAAGTAGCAGCCCTATAGCTCCTAGAATGATGGATTTACCAGCACCGGTCTCGCCAGTGATGACAGAAAATCCTGAATGCCAATTGATGTCCAGCTGATCAATCAGCGCATAGTGCTCAATATGTAACGATTGTATCAATGTTTCAATTATTTGCTGCTTGGCTTTGCCAAAATAGACACACTCCGTGTGCTTTCAACCTGCAAAGTTACAAATAATTTACCATTTAACCATTTACTATTTACTATTTTTGTAGTTTTCCTATATTTTTACATTATATCATTTTTTATTTTTTACATTTTCCTTCATAAAGCTTGCTTTTTTCTCTCAAAAGAGAAAACCCCATACCAAACTATACGAAAGATGCATGTCCTCTCGAACATGCATCCTCTACAATCAAAAATTCTACCTATTTTATGTTGTCATGAGTAATTTCATGATTATCTGCGAGCGAACTGTCCGAAGCGAGGAGCTCCCCAAGGGTTAGCGTGCATGCGGTGACGCTGTGGGAATGCAGGAGCCTGAGCTGCTGGGCGGAGTTCTTTCTGTACACTTGCGATAGCGCTTGCAAGAGCCTTGCTGCTTACCTGAGTACCGTTGATCACTACTGTGTTGTCCTTTGCGTTCACGATGATGTCCATCAGCTCTGGTACTGAGAGTGCGTAGTTGCACTGGTAGTAGTTGCCATTCTCGTCCTTTGGCATAACGTTCACGTTGCCGTCTGTGAGTTCGCTGTTGAGAACACTTTCACCGTTCATATTGATGATGTCGAAATTGAAATCTACTGCGTTGCTTGCCTCTTCGATGATGCTGAGGATGCACTGGTTGTTTGCGCGGTCGAATCCGAGACCTACTTCCATGTTGGTTGTAACTGGTGCGTAGTACACTGTTGAGTTCTGAGCGTTTGCACTAACTGTTGCGATGAGACTTGCGATTGCGATTACTAATGACTTCATAATTTGTTTCCTTTCTTAATTTTTAGTTTGTTATTTAATTTTTTGTTTTTGTTTCGTTTTTGTTGAGGTCTGTTTTTCAACCTCGTTCGTCTCTTTGATTCTGAAAAGGGTAAAAACGATTAAATTCCGAATTCCTAAACGT
>CAMYYX010000003.1 GCA_947303695.1 uncultured Prevotellaceae bacterium
TAAAATCAATCAAGGCCTCTTGGACTATGAAAATACCTATAAATTCAATTCCAAAGGCGAATTGCAACCGATTAGTTAAGAGAATTCATAATCTGATTTTTACCCTAGTGCTGACAATAGCGCAGGGGACAAGTTCCAAGGGTTCAAGAGTGCAAGAAGTTTCAAGAGGTTATAGGTTATAGGGGGGTCAATTCCGATAGGGTTGACACCCTATCCTATCTTTTAGGACCAATTTCTTCATTTTTTTTTCATCTTTTTCAACTTTAACCTTTAACCCTTTACCATTAACCATTATTTCTTTGTACCTTTGCACTCGAAAAAGCATTTTTAGGAGTTTACAATATTGATACGGAAAATGCAAAAACCGTTCTATATGGTAATCCTTATGCTGGTATACAAAACCTAGCTAAGTCGGAGTATTGTCACGTCCGTGCATGCCTGGCATTCTGATGTTAATCCATCAATCATTATAGCAGAAGCCTGAGACTCGACAATCTCAGGCTTTTTCTGTCTTGTCCCCTTTCTGTGATAAGTGAAGGAGAGAAAAGAAAAGAGGGAAACTCGAAAGTTTCCCTCTGGGTTGTAGCGCCTACGAGAATCGAACTCGTGTTCCATGCGTGAGAGGCATGTGTCCTAGCCGCTAGACGAAAGCGCCATGTTATTTACCATTTAGCTATTTAAGATTCAGCTATTTAGTATTTAGGAGGTGGGCGAAAATGAGTGTGCGGAAGGAGGGGGATTCGAACCCCCGGTACGGTTACCCGCACGGCAGTTTAGCAAACTGCTGGTTTCAGCCACTCACCCATCCTTCCCTAAAGACAAGCATTGTCTGAATCTACTGAATCTTTTTACTTTCTAAGGCCCGTTTTTGCGTCGGGTTTCGAAAAGCGAGTGCAAATTTAGACTTTTTTTTCATATAAACCAAATATTTTCAAAGAAAAATCATATCTTTGCATGAAAATAATGCAAAAATATGGAAGTAGACTGCAAATACGGGCTTCCCGAATGCGCAAAACTCATTGAAGTCGGTTCGTTTGTCGATGAACGCGGACAACTCTGCTTTACGGAGAATGAGGACCTGCCGTTCAAGATTGAACGTGTGTTCTGGATATCGAATATCCCGAATGGCAAGACTCGTGGTATGCATGCTCACAAGATATGTGCCGAGATTGTGTTTCCTGCCCAGGGTGAGTTCGACATGTTTGTGAGCGACAAGGAGGGTGAACGGACTTACCACATGGACCGTCCTGATGTGGGCATCTATATCGGGCCGAATGTGTGGTGTGAACTGCGCAACTTCTCGCCCAATGCCGTTTGTGTGGTACTTGCATCGCACAAATATATCGTCGAGGGGTATGTGAATGAGTATGAGGAGTTCAAAAGGGAGACCCTCTCCCCGCTCTCCCTTAAAGGGCGAGAGCTTAAGTAACATAAAACCTGAAAATGGAGATTAAGAAATATAGGAAAGAACTGGCGGAGGAATGGAACAGGCTGGTGGCTGAGTCGAAGAACGGGACGTTCCTGCTGAACAGGAACTACATGGACTATCATGCAGACCGGTTCACGGATGCGTCGCTGATGATGTATGACGAGAAGCAGCGGCTGGTGGCTGTGTTGCCGGCTAACTACGAGGCCGACATCGCCACGGTTTACTCGCATCACGGACTGACCTACGGTGGACTGATCATGTCGCGTCATATCTCGACCTTGCAGGTGATGGAGGCAATGACGATGGCTTGCCGGCATTTTGCGAGCTTGGGTGCCACGAAAATCTATTACCGTCCGATACCTTATATTTATAATAGGTATCCCTCTCAGGAGGATCTCTTCTTCCTGTTCCGCAACCATGCGACGCTGGAGGCACGAAACCTTTCGCAGACCATTTTCATTCCCGATGCCATCAAGATGAACGAATTACGACGTCGCTGCATCAAGAAGTCGCTGAAGGCTGGCAACACCATCAGCGAGCAGAGGGACGTGACGGATTTCTGGCACATCCTGGACCATAATCTCCGCGAACTCCATAACGTCATACCAGTCCACTCCATCGACGAATTGCACCTGCTGATGAGCCGGTTCCCCGATGTCATCAGATTGTTCGTCGTGAAGAATCCTCAAGGGCAGATTATCGCAGGAACTGTAATCTATGATATGGGGCCAACCGTCCATACGCAATACATCTCTGCGAACAAAGAAGGAAAGGCGACTGGAGCCTTCGATCACCTCATCAGCTACCTGCTGAGTTCGGTCTATGCCGACCGCACCTACTTCGACTTCGGTGTTTCGACCGAAAAGGGCGGCAACTGGCTCAATGAAGGTCTGACATTCCAGAAAGAATCATTCGGCGGACGCGGTGTTTGTTATGATACTTGGTCATTAAACCTTTCCGACTTCCGTTAGTCATAAGTGTGGAAACGTAAAACAATTAAATTATAGTACAACATGAAACAATTATTTCTTTTTGCAAGTGCACTTTTACTTTCAATTTGCATGAGTGCCCAGCCAGGTGGCGGCTTCGGCGGCGGCTTCGGTGGCGGCTTCGGTGGCGGCATGATGGGTGGTTTCGGAGGTGGCTTCGGCATGACTCAGAGCCAATCACGTATCAGTCAGAACAGAACAGAGAACTTCCAGCAGGAAGCAAAGACCTTGATGAAGAAGTTCAAGATTAAGAAAGCTAAAAAGGATATGTTTGAGGTGCTTTACCTCAACTGGCAGAACGAACGTTTCAACGCTGTCAACCCAACAGGTGGCGATCAGGAACGTGAAGAAAATTTCCTTGATTTCGAAAACATGACGGTGGAAGAGGCAAACAAGGCTGTATCTCAGAGCCTCACTCGTCAGATTCGTCAGATTGAAGTTGACAAGAAATATTTCGAAGAGTTCAAGACGCTTGTAACTCCTCAGCAGTCAGCCCAGATCTTCCTTCAGGAGAGTAACAACTTCGCAGGCATGATATCCAGTGCGATGTCTATGATGCGTGGTATGGGCGGAGGTGGCTTCGGCGGAGGTGGCTTCGGCGGAGGTGACTTCGGCGGCGGAGGCGGCTTCGGTGGAGGCGGCGGCTTCGGCGGAGGCGGCGGCTTCGGCGGTGGAGGCTTCGGTGGCTTCTAAATAATTCATAATGCATAATTGATAATTGAAAATTGACAATTAATAATAGGAAAGATATGAAGAAGATTATATTAACACTTTGCATCGCCCTCATCGCTGTAGCTGGAGCTCAGGCTCAAGAAAGCAAGAAAAGCAAGAAGGACAAGGAAAAGTCGGAGATGAACGCTCAGGAAGTTTACAAGCAGCAAGCTGAATCATGGGCAACCACGTTCGAACTCGACGAAGAAAACAAAGCTAAATTCATCGACCTCTATATGGAATGGCAGAACAACCGTGGCAACATCGTTGACAAGAACGGTTATGAGCAGAAAGCCGGAGCTGACATCAACTTCAAGAAGATTACTGAAGCAGAAGCTGAACAGCTCATTGCTAGCGACTTCGAACGTCAGAAGAAGCAGGCAGAGACCGATGAGGAATACTACCGTAAATTCATGCAGTACGTCAGCCCAGGTCGTGCAGCTCAGATTGTGATTCAGCAGCGCAGCTCAGCAGCTGGTATCTCATCACAGTTCCGTAGCATGATGAGCCGTGGCGGTATGGGCGGTGGTATGATGATGATGATGTTCTAACACACACAATCATACACAGAAAGAAAATGGTCAGCATTCAGATGCTGACCATTTCTTATTGTTCGTCGCTCAACCGGAATACGATTCGGAACGACCCCTCGTTGTAACTCGTACTCGAGATGCGGAAATGTCCTATCTGAGCCGTATGTTCCACATGGTTACCCAGACAAGGACACACATCATAATCGCCCACATAGACCAGTCGGAGCGTCTCGCTGGCATCAGCAGGAAGCTTGCTGAGGTCAATCGAAGCAGGCACCTCATCACGTGTCACGAATCTTGCCGTAACCGGCAGGTCCTCCCCTATCACCTTGTTTACCTGGCGTTCGACTTCTGCAATCTGTTCCTGCGTCGGCTCGACTGCCAAGTCATAGTTACACTTACTCTTCTTGCGTTCAATATGATTGACCCTCGAACGCGAACAGCCGAACATCCTTACCATCGTCTGGTTCAGGATATGCTCTGCGGTATGTGCGGGAGGATATTCGTCCTTGTTATGTGCATTGAGTATGGGTTGTTCTTCCATGCTGATACTATATTATTGAATGGTTTTCCCGTTGATTGTCACATTATTAAACATTACGTCCTTCATCTGTCCACGTAGAAGGTTGCCATCTTCCTTCACCCCATTCCAACAACAGTTGTTCACGTAGATTCCGTACACATTGGTGGAATCGGGCAAGCCGTCGATGAATGCACCATAGCGGCTCGATTCGCAGTTCACGTTCTCCAGATGGATGTTACGCACCACAGGATAGAAGCCTCGTTGCGACTGCTCGCTCGGTTCATAGACCAGGTTGATTTTCAGCACAGCCTCTTTGCACTGCCCCACCATTATGTTGCGTACATAGATATTCTCTGTCACTCCACCACGACAAATGTTGGTCTTCAATCGGATGACACGGTCGAGGTTCGGACTGTCCATCTCGCAGTTCTCCACGAAGATGTTTCGGGCACCACCGCTCACTTCGCTACCGATCACTACCCCACCGTGTCCGTTAGCCATTCGGCAATCTCGGACGATGATGTTCTGGCTCGGCATGTTTCTGCTACGCCCATCTGCGTTACGTCCGCTCTTGATGGCGATACAGTCATCGCCAGTATTGAAATAACAGCGTTCTATCAGCACTCCGTCACACGATTCGGGATCGCAGCCGTCACCATTCGGGCCGGCATTCTCTATGGTCAGTCCACGGAGCGTTACGTTCCGGCTTTTCAGCGGATGGATGACCCAGAACGGAGAATTCAGGATGGTAACACCCTCTAACAGCACGCCGTCACATTCATAAAACTGTATCATCTGCGGACGCATGCCCTTACCGGGGCCGAAGATGCGCTGTTCGACAGGCACTCCGTCATCGCTCATCTTCAGCAATGCGTTACGGTTACCGTAGCTCTGCGCTTCAGGTGTTTCCTGCGTCCATCCATACTTGACTGCTCCACACATGGGCCACCACGCTTCACGCGATGCACATCCGTCGAGCACACCCTCGCCTGTCACAGCTACATCCTTTGCCTGATAAGCATAGATCAGAGGGGAATAGTTATACATATCCAGTCCCTCCCATGCCGTCAGCACAAGCGGATAGAGCGACGTATCGGACGAGAAACAAACCCTTGCGCCTTTCTCCACCACGAGATTTACGCCACTCTGCAACCGTATGGCACCTGTGTGCCACTCCCCTGCAGGAATGACTACCTTACCACCACCCTGCTTCGAGCACGTCTCGATGGCTTTGTTAATGGCAACCTGATTCTTCGCAGCATCCATGCTGACAGATGCCCCGTAGGTTGTAATCAGGAACGTACGGTCGGCAAACACAGGTTGACGGATCGATTGTTCAATCCGTTGATAGTCCCTGTTCCAGGCATCATCAGTTTGGGCAAAACAAGTCGTTGCAGTCATCAGGCACACCATCCATGCAATGACCTTAATCCTCAAAGTCATAATGATCGAGCTTCTTTCCACATGTAGGGCAGAATATCTGTCGCTTCTCGATGATACCACCACATTCTCCGCAGTGGTACACCCTCTGTTCTTTCTGGTCAGCCATAGGTTTTGTTATTTAAATAGTTCGTCAAGGAATGTATAGAATTCCGGATCTTCGCCCACGATGGTCTTCACAATCTTTCCTTCCGGATCGATAATCACCTTTGTAGGATAGCCTTCGATGGCATAGTCAGCAGTCAGGCTACTGTTATCAGGATTATAGACATGCTTCCAAGGCAGTTCATACTTCGCGATGGCAGCCTTCCACTTCTCCTGCGTATCGCGGCAGTCCACACCGAGAATCTCCAGCTTGCTCTTATATTTCTCGTAATACTTCTTCATGTCGGGGAATCCCTTGATACACCATCCGCACCACGATCCCCAGAAGTCCAGGATGAGGTACTTACCGCGAAGCGAAGCCAGACTGAGGTCAGTTCCCTCAGGAGTCTTCAAGGTAAAAGCAGGAGCCATCTTACCGGGAGCCACCTTCTCTGCAGCAAGAGCCTGAGCTTTCTGACGCTCCAGAGCCGCCTGCATCGCCGCAACGATTTCGGAGAACTTACCCGTCTTGACAGCGGGAGCAAGGAGTCCAAGCGCCGTTTCTGTGTCCGATACATCTAACAACAAAGCTGCACTGAGGTCGTTCGACGGATTGTTCTTGATAAAGTCCATCTGAGTATCCGCAAGCTTCTTTGCAATAGCCTGGAAGGTAGGAATAATAGCTGCGCGGATTGAATCGTTGCTCACACCCTCCTGCATTTTCTTCCGTGCCTCGTCGTTCAAAGCTTGCAACTGCTCATTAAGCGGATCTGTCGTCTTCTCCAGCTTGCCAAGGTCAGCGTAGAACTTTGAACCACTCCATTCAGCATGCTCGAACGAGCCAGTCAGCACACCCTGTTCGCCAGGAACGACAAAGAAACTGAATGCGCCGAGTTTCGGTTTGAACACCTGCACCCATTGCGCCTTATCACCCTTTGCATCGATGTAGAACGTACCATCCTTCACCGCCACCGTATCAATACGTGCGATAGCACTTTTCGCCAAATCGACATAACGAACGATAACCTCCCCATCTTTCACATCACTCAGTTTTCCAGTCACCGTATGCTGTGCAAAACCAGCCAAAGTATATTCAGCCATTGCTGCAAACAAGATCAATTTTGTCTTCATATCGTTTTTAATTAATTATATGCGTTAGAAATTGTAAAAAGAGCCCACGAAACACAAAGAACACAATCGGCACAAACAACGCCGGGAGGAGGTTGAGGGTCTTGCAGTCCTTCACCTTGAGGATGGTGAGTCCGCTGGCCATGATGAGCAAGCCTCCTATCAGGGACAGTTCGGTGATGAGGTCATCGCTGATGGCTGATGCGGATATCTTTGCAGTGAGATAGAAGGCGCCTTGCCAGCAGAACAGGACTGGAGCTGCCAACACCATTCCGTAGCCATAAGTGGCAGAGAGCACCATAGAGGTCACGAAGTCTAATGTGGCATTGGTGTAGAGATAGGTGTTGTCGCCCAATAAGGCACTGTTAACGGGTCCCAGCATGGAGAAGGTACCGATACAGTAGAGCAGGATGCCTGTCGAAAGGCCTTCCGACAACTTCGGTGCATCATCGCCCGTCTTACGCTTACGATTCACGAGCTTGTCGAACCGTTCGGACAGTTTCAGCGCTACCCCTACTACCCCACCGATGGCCATCGCGAGGATGAACAAGACTGGATAGTGGCTCTTGGGCATGAATTGTACGAATGCGTTCAGACCCAGGGCCACAGAACAAAGGCCTAAGGCCACAAACACCACATTCTGATATTTTGGTTTGATACCCCGCTTCAGCGTTGCCCCGATGAGACTGCCGAGGACGATGGTCGATGTATTTACAATGGTTCCTAACATACTCCGTACTTTCTTTCGACTGCAAAATTACAAAAAAATGTTCAATGGGGAATGAGAAAATGTAAAAATGAAAAAAATAGTAAATGGTAAATAGTCAAATGGTAAATATTTACTATCTTTGCATCGTCAAATCTATTTTTGCATCAACAACGAACCTTTGCTTATGAGAACAATACGTATTGTCCATATCATTTGTCTGCTGTCTTTGGCCTTGGTGTGTAGGGGTCAGTATGCACGACTGTATACCACTCAGAACGGGCTGAAGTCGAGTGCACTCTACACTGCCCACTTCGATTCGAAGGGACTGGCATGGGTGACGGGTGTGGCTACGCTGCAGTTGTTCGACGGAACGACATTCATGGATGTGCTGGAGGACAACAAGGACTTGTCGACTGCGGTGTTCCTCAACGTGATGGAGTATCAGGACGATGAATACTGGTTGGTAACAAGCAGGGGCTTGCAGTTGTATGACCTACGCACGAACCATGTGCAGCATTTCGTGATTGCAGATGATGTGGAGGCAGAACGCGATCTGCCTTTGAACCGCATGATTCGCTATCCGAAGGATAACTATGCCCTGATCACTACCTCAGGATTCGGTCCGTATATATTTGATATGACAGCGAAGAAAACGGACAAGGAACTGACCAAACGGCTCACGGACTGTCTGGACACGCATTTCTTTAGGGATGTCATCATCAGTGAAGACAGCTGTCTGTGGGGCAGCGGCATCGGAGCTAACGTGTTCTGTGTGGACCTGAAACAGATGAAGCGTCGCTCGCTGAACATCACCCCCGAAGCTCAGGCGGTACTAGACAAATATAATGTGACGGACTTTCTCGAACTGCGCAAGTCGCACAACATCCTCATTGCCACAAGTGTAGGGCTACTCATCTACGACCATGCAGCCAAACAGATACGAACCTTACGCGGTACGGCCGCATCGCAGTTCATGGTGTCGTGTGTTGTAGAGAGACGAAACGGCAAGGTGTTGCTGGGAACGGACAGTCATGGCATATGGGAGATGGACGAGAAAGAGAATATTGTGCCCTACCCCATTGCAGACCACAACATCGACATGACCTATGCAAAGGTGAGATCGATTGATGAAGATGATGAGGGCAATATGATTATCAGTTTGTACCAGAAGGGAGTGTTGGTGGTGTCGAACAGTCGCGACAACTTTGCTTACATGCCTGTATCGCCCACATCGGCACAGGTGAACGTTGCTTGTATCACAGCCATCACGGCTGATCATGAGGGTAACTTCTGGATGTGTGCTGACGGATGCGGTGTACTGAAAAGTACGAACGCTGATCTGAGCGATGCGAAGCTGGTGAACGACGGATTGGCTTCACCGCTGGTACAGGACATCAAAGTGGACAAGAACGGAATGGTGTGGGTATGCTCGTTCGGTGGAGGTGTGCAATGTCTGCAGAACGGACGGTTCATCACCCCCGATTGGATGCAACCATTGGCCAACATACTGGTGATGTCGATGGCTTACGACCCCCAACGTCATTGGCTGTATATCAGCACAAACGGTGCGGGAGTACAGATACTGGACTTGGTGAAACATGAAATCACACCGCTGACGAAATATGGTGACTTCAACGTGTGGACGATGACGGTGTTTTGTGATGCGATGGGTATATTGTGGTGTGGAACCGTGAGCGAGTCGTTCTGGTTCAACCCGATGACCCTGCTGCTGAAGACTATCACGTTCGAAGGAAAAGGCGATATGGCTGCTCAGTGCTTCGCTTCGGACGGGCGAACCATGCTGATAGGCACGAACGAAGGTTTGTACCGCTACAGCCTACTGACAGGGAAGGCTCAGGTGGTACTGCCCGACCATAACATCATGTCGATCGAGACAACGGATTCGGACATCTGGACGGCTACAGAGAACGGCATCGTGCGTATTGACAAGAAGACGGAGATGTCGCACACCTATACATCATTCGGTGGTTACTACATCGGCAACTTCCACAAGACGGCATCGTATCAGACCCCTTCGCACAGGATTTACTACGGAGCGGACAACGGCGTCATCGGATTCAACTCGCTGAACCTGAAACAGCAAAAGCAGCTGAGCAACACCCTGATTCTAACCAGCCTGAAAATAAACGGTTACGACCGCAATTATGAGGATGGAAGCAATGACAACGTGTTGGATCAGTCGCTGTTGTATGCCACGAAACTGGATGTTCCTTACGACCAGAACACGTTGGCTTTCACCTTCAGTGTGCCAAACTATTCATCGCCCAACCGTGTGATGTATCGTTACAAGCTGGAGGGCTATGACAAGAACTGGCATGTTGCTTCAGCAAACCATGAGGCCTACTATTCGAGTCTGCCGTCAGGGTCGTACACCCTATCAATCCGTGCCTACTATGAGAACAACGAGAACACCATGGTGGAGAAGAAGCTGGATATCCACGTAGGGTATCCTTGGTACGCCACCTGGTGGGCTTGGATCATCTATCTGATTATCGCCGGTATAATTGTCTATTTCCTATACAACTCTTATCAGGAACGTACACGCCAGCGACTGTTGCTGTCGCAAGTGCGTCATAACGAGCAGATTAAGGAAGCCAAACTGAGGATGTTCGCAAGCATCAGCCACGAGATGAAATCGCCATTGACGATGATTGTATCGCCACTACGCCAGCTGATGAGTGAAACCAGTGACGGAGGGGCATCGGATAAGAAACAGAAGAGCAACGATGAGCGTCGTCAGAGCTTGTACAAGGTGATGAACATGAACTGCGAGCGACTGATGCGTATCGTGAAACAAGTGGCTGATATCCGGAAGATTGACAGCGGGCAGTTTGAGCTGCACTTCTCGGAAGTCAACTTCGCCACTTATGCTGACGAGATCTTCAAGACATTCTCGGGCTACGCTGTATCGAAACGTATCTCGTTCGTGATTGAACACGCAAACAACAATATCAACATCTGGCTCGACAAAGTTCACTTCGAGAAGATACTGGACAACCTGTTGTCGAACGCCTTCAAGTTCACTCCTGAGGGTGGACGTGTGATTGTGAGGACTCGTGGCATCATGAAGGATGCGAAAGACTGGTTTGAAATCCGTGTGTACAACAGTGGTTCTTGGATTGACCCGAAAGACCTGCCTCACATCTTCGAACGATTCTATCAGGCAGACAATCAGGAATCGCTCAACACCAGCGGTTCGGGTATCGGACTGAACTTGGCAACAGAGCTGGTGACTCTGCACCACGGAACCATCTCGGCAGACAACGTAGATCCTGACGGTGTGGAATTCATCATGCAGTTCCCATTGGGACAAGCACACCTCAGCGAGGATGAGTTAATCACAAGAGACGACAGTGAAAAGCCTGAACCAGCCATGAAGGATATGGAGGAACTGACAGAGGACGACAACACGGATTATGAGTTGGAAGAGACTGATGAGGATACAGGCGAGAAGAAGGTACGTACGGTACTGATTGTGGACGACGACACAAGTCTGTGTGAATACGTAAGAGACATACTGAAGGAGCACTACCAAATCATGATAGCATATGACGGCAACAGTGCTTGGCAGCAAATCCTCACCCAACGTCCGGATGCTGTCGTGACAGATATCAAGATGCCGGTATGCGATGGTATAGAACTATGCAAGCGTATCAGGAGCAATCCTGACACAGACAACCTGCCTATTATCATCCTTACCAGCGAGAGTAGTGACAGAACCAAGATATACAGCCTGAACCTCGATGTGGATCACTTCATCAACAAACCATTCAATCCGCTCATGCTCCAAGGAGCCGTAGCTCACAGTATGCGTGTCAGGGAAAGGATGATGAGCCGTCTGCGCCGCACAGAGGTGGGATTCGACTACAACGAGACAACCATCGACAGCCCAGATGACAAAATGTTCGGAAAAGTGATCCAGGCCATCAAAGCACATATCGACGACTCATCATTCGGTGTGAACGAACTGGCGAGTGAGGTGGGTGTGAGCCGTATGCAACTGAACCGCAAGATGAAGGAACGTTATGGCATGTCGCCTGTCAACTTTATACGTTCATACCGTCTGAAACAGTCGGCATATCTGCTGGTCAACAATAAAGTAAGTATATCAGACGTAGCATACCGCATGGGATTCTCGTCGCATCCTTATTTCAGCAACGTATTCCGCGAGTACTTCGGCATGTCACCTAAGGAATTCATCGCCTATTATGCAGATAATGCGAACGATGAAGTCTTACAGAAAATGTTAGAATAAAGCCCCCTTTAGGAGCAAAAGCAAACTTTAGATGTCAGGGCAGGAATGGGGTCATGAGATCCTTGAGTTGCTGCCATTCCAAGAGGAAGCCATCGTGGCCATAAAGTGACGAAATCTCATGATATTCCACATCGGGAATGAAGCGTGCCCATACTTCCATCTCTTTCGGAGGGAAAAGCAAGTCGGTGCTGATGCTGACCACCATGGTATGAGCTTTGATGGAACCAAGCGCTTTCTCCACTCCCCCACGGAACCGTCCCACATTATGGCTCTCAGCTGAACGCGCTACGCTGTAATAGGAATAGGCATCGAAGCGCTTCACCAGTTTTTCTCCTTGATAATGTTCATAGGAATCAACCCGCTCAGGGAAGATGCTATCGACATCGCGCTCGGACTGAGTGAGTACAAAGCTGTCGTAGGTACGATAGCTGATGAGTCCTTGTGCCCTTGCACATTTCAATCCTTCCTTACCTCCTTTGAGTGAACGCTCGGCAAAGAACGTAGGATCGGCTTCAAGGGCCATACGCTGAGCAGCCAATGTGGCACCACACCAGGCGTTCATTCGGGCACAAGTGGCAATATACACAGCATTACGGATAACCTTGGGTTCCATGACGCTCCATTCCAATGCCTGAAATCCACCGATACTTGCCCCAATCAACAAATCGACCGTAGAGATGCCCAAATGTTTGCGCACCAATATTGTAGCGTTGATGATGTCTCGGACAGTGACAGGGGGGAAGGACAACATGTAAGGTTTTCCTGTTTGTGGATTGATGGACGAAGGTCCGCTCGATCCATAGCATGAACCCAACATATTCACGCAACAAACAAAATATTTGGCTGTATCGATGACATTAGCAGGTCCGACTAAATCAGGCCACCATTCCTCAGCGTCGGAATTGGCAGTGAGTGCATGACAAATCCACACCACTTTCTTCTCGGGGCTGTATTCACCCGAAACATGATAAGTAATATCAATTCCCGTCAATTCTCCCCCCGCTTCAAACTGAAACGGAGATGTCACATGCAAGCTTTTTCGTATCATCCTAAATTATTATTCCTGCTCTTCTGCCCTTGCTGGTAACCAAATGCTGAATCGACTACCTTTACCAAGGATACTTCCGACACTGATATGCCCCTTCATGGCTTCAGCCAGACTTCGACAGATGTTGAGCCCAACGCCGACTCCTTCAGTCGTTTCATCGCCCTTCCAGAAGAGGTCGAACAATCGTTCTTTTGATTCAGCAGGAATACCGATTCCTGTGTCTTCAACAAAAAACTCGCACTCATGACTGTCAAGATGATAGCGCCAACCTATCACAATCGAACCTTCACGTGTGAATTTGATGGCGTTGAGCATGAACTGAGTCATCACGTTACGTAGTCGATCGAAATCGGCCTGTGCGTATATTTTTGGACGTCCTGCAACAAGGATGCATTTGAGATGTGATGGTACCTTTGGTGACATCTCGTCGAAGAATCCCTTCATAAACTCACCTGCATCCTTCTCCGTAATCATATATCGCAATTGTCCGGATTCAATTTTCGAGAACAACAAGATATCGCCCAGACTTTGAGATACTGCCTCGCTGCTCTCCTGCATCTCAGCAACTACCTGCTCACGTTCGGCTTTCGTCAGTTTGCTATTGATGAGTTTGTCACATGCGTCACACATTACATCAAGGGGCTTTTTCATTTCTTTACTGAGGTTGTCGAAGAATGCTTCCTTACGGCTTGCTTCTTTACTGCTTCGTGTGACATTATCAAGTCGTTCTTTCAGTTTGATTGCCTCCTGCTTGTTGATGATCAGACCAATCGCACCAGAAGGTGTGATGTCGTAGCGGAACTCCCACCACTGATATTTATCATCGTCTTTTGGATCACAATAGATGAGGAAGCTGTAACAGCCCTGTTTGTTGAGGCTTTCAAGCACTTTATCGATTTCAGCCTTACTTTTAGGATGTGCCAGCGAGATATATTTTCTGATATCATCGACCGTCTCAATCGGCATATTCTCAATGCTGTTCAGGCACAATCGACTGATGTTACGCGAACGACCAATCACAGCCAGTTTCTCTTCCTGTAAACGCTTACGCATTTTGATGATGATGCCCCAAAGGCCCAAGAGAATCAGCAATGAAAGCAAGATGGCAGAAATCACCAGAATCCAATACAGAGTAGGATTCTCGATTTTGAACGGCACGTTTACAATACGGAACTTTTCCTTATAGTCATCGTACTTCATACCCAGTTTCTGCATCGCATCGTAATCCATCCAGAAATATTTCTTATGGGCTTGTCCGCCAATACTACGAGGATTGGCACCATTGAAGATACGAGCCGCAGAAAAACCGCAGTCATGTGCAATGGTAGAATAGTTTGCAAAATAGCCTGCGAGGTAACTACCCAAACCATCTGCGAAATCGGATGCAATCGCTGTATACTGAGGACGGTTAGACTTATTGGCAATCGCATCGCTATAGAGGTCCTTTTTCACGATGAGACTTGGGTACTTACTAGACTGCTTCAAGAACGTACGCACCCGTTCTCTACGTTTCAGGATGGTGTCACTTGGATGATGAATATCGTATAAACCGTTATCCATTCTCAGCGTTGTGACCACAATACTGTCTTTATATTTATCGGCCAATTGCTGATCACTGATGATGCCCAACCTTCCATCTAAATTCTGGACAAATGGAGGACGACTGATTGCTTCAATCAACTCGCGACGTGTTGGTACATCGTAGATGTAATTGTCGAGCTCAATTTGAACCTGGTTGCTGTTCGACAATTCATTTGCGAGTTTGATATTCTCGTAGAAATCAATCTTATTTGTCCACATGCAGATGTTGGTCGTTCCTTCCAAATTAATCTCTTCAGGGAAAAGAACAGAACCGAGTACGATAGGTGTTTTTGTCACATTCAGGGAAGAATCAGAACGATTATAAAGCAGGAAACGTGCTGAGCGGTCATCTTCTGTGATGATGACATTTGGTGTCCAACCTATCTTACTCAACGAATCGCTCATCTGATGCAACACACGAAAGCCATTATCGGGAGCATATTCAAGGTCCAAATAAACCACTCTGCAATCTGTAGCATAACCACTCAGTTCAATGGTCTGCTGAATTTCCTTGATGAAATCGACATACTGACTATGCCGACTGTCATAGCTCAAGATAATCAGCACGTTCTTACGCGTAGACACCTCATTCTTACAAGCCAACACACCTCCCAGCAAGAATGCTGAAAGGATGATTGCCACCATATTTATTATTGTCTTTCTCATTCGTTATACTTGCATTTTGGCCTGTTCGTCCAATTGTTCTACAATATTGGCATCGACTTTCTTCAACGTAAACCAGAATGTGCTGCCAACACCCTCTTGACTTTCTGCTCCGATTTCTCCGTCTTCCTTCTCAATAATGGTCTTAGCGATTGATAATCCTTGTCCCTCTCCCTTGTCGTAGTCAAACACCTTGAAGTTGCTATCAAAGACATGCTGGAGGTTGTCCTCGCTGAGTCCGATACCTGTATCTTTGCAATAGAATTTCACCAAGTCTTTTCCTGGCAATACCGTATAACCTATTTCTATATATCCAGTCACGGTATACTTGATAGCATTACTGATAAATGCGTTAAAGGCTGTACGGGTATAGGCAGGAGACATCATCACGAACACATCTTCAGCATCGCACATCAAACGCAACTGCAGGTTTGACGGCATAATTAACTGACTGGATTGATAGATTGACTTCATGAATTCACGAGCCGGTGTGGCGATAGGCCGCAACTGAACATCTCCCAATTCCAGACGTGATTCTTCCAATGTATCCTCAATCACTTGGATAATCTCAGCAGCATTGTCCTTTAGTTGTTGATTGAACTCTTTCAACTCTGCTTTGCTGAAATGCATATCATTAGCTGCAATCAGCTGCGAGAAGCCCATCACACCATTTAACGGATTTCGGAGACTCTGACTCATGTTGCTGAGGAACGACTGACGTAACACACTCTCGTTTGCAATCGCATTCAAGCGGTCGATATTCTTTTCTTCCTCCACTTCCTCATCACAGAGGACAGCCGTACCGTTCAACTTGCGCTTACGACTTGACTCATGGGTGGAATTAAAGCGGAATTCTATCCAATGTGCCTCCTCGGGGGTCAGTTGCAAATGTATTCTCACTTTGTTGGATCCCGTCTCATCGCCATATTCCGTAATCAGCTTCCAGGAATAGACACTATCCTGCATGACCATCTTACCAAAATCGTCGAGCGGCATCTCTTGAGGCAGTCCGTATTTATCAGCAAATCCCTTTTGCAGACGAATATAATCATCGTCAATGAACCAATAAATCAAGTTCTGAGACTTGATCAACATCAGACGGCGGATTTTTTCACGTCGCATAATCGTTGTCATGATGTGTTCGTTTTTCGATTTATAGTTCAGGACATAGTAACCTAGATATCCGATGAGTCCGAGCACCAACAGCACCAGAACAATCACGAGGAGCCAAAAGAGGATTGGATGACGCACCTTGAATGGTGCATTGAGAATGGTGAATTCGTCCTTGTAGTCATCATATTCCATCGGTGTAATGGTCCATTTACTCATGGCATTATAATCCATGTAATAGTCTGAATGGTGGATTTTGACAGGAAGACTCTGAGGATTAGCTCCATGCAATAATTGTACAGCATACCCTACAACATCATCCACCTGTGTCTCCATCAGAGAGAAGTAACCACCCAATAAGCGAACCTCTTCTGGATTGTTGAACCTAGCACGAATCGCCGTAAACTGAGGATGTTCGGTATGACGAAGGAAGCTGTTGCTGAATATATCGTTCTTGACCTGTAGTAACCAATTACCTCTCAACGTGTGCAACAATCCTCGCAACAACGCATTATCACGTCCCAAGGACATCATCGATGAGTCATTCTCATCATAATATGTATTGGTTTCAGGTTCTGCTGAAGAGATGAAACTGACTACAATCTTGTCCGGGTACGCTTTCGCCAAAGACTGGGCATCCAGATCGTGAACATGGAAATCAGAGTTGTCGACAAACCTACTATCTTGAATCTGACGCCTCAAATCGCGTTGCATCATCGAATCACTCTCGAAGTGATCCAGTTCTATCAACACATTATGGCTACCTGTAATCTTATTAACAACTTCCAGATTGCGTTTCAGGTCTATCTCGTCAATGAATCCTGTCATATTCGTAAAACGAGATGCGCCATTATTATCCAAATAATTAACACCTCCAAAAACGACCGGCTGTTTCTTGAAGAGTGAATTTTTGAGAGACTCCATCTCAGGTGAGATATTGCTGATATTGCTTGTGAAGAAATTCAATATTCCATCACCATCAATAATCACCAAATTAGGATTATACTTCTTCCAACTTTCCAAGTAGGGCATCCCTTCATCAATCAAAATCTGAGGTGTGACGTGAATCAGGTCAGCATAGAAATGACGTATTT
This sequence comes from uncultured Prevotellaceae bacterium, assembly GCA_947303695.1. Lineage (GTDB taxonomy): Bacteria > Bacteroidota > Bacteroidia > Bacteroidales > Bacteroidaceae > Colivivens. The sequence goes on from CAMYYX010000003.1 coordinate 17,319, forward strand.
CTGCATCGATTCCTTCCTCTTCAAACCGGTCTGCCATATATTTCTGATAAGGAATGCCATCCTCTCCGATACTGTCGTTTGAGTGAATAACAAGAATACGATAATCATGAGCACCCTCTTTGGTACCCTTACCGCACCCTATCAACAGAAAGGATATGACAATAACGAATGATATGTATTTCATCAATTTCATGCTGATTCTTTCACTTTAAGTATAATAATAAAACGACTTCCAATACCTTGTTCGCTCACCACTTTCAACTTTCCGCCCATTGCTTCAACATAGGCCTTAGCAAGAGCGAGACCTATACCTACACCAGGAATGAAGGTGTCTTTCTTCCAGAACATATCATAGATGAGTGGCAGGTCTTCTTCATTGATTCCCACTCCACTATCTTCGACGAACAACTCGACATTTCCGTATTCCAGGCTGTACTCCCAACCCATAGCAACACTACCTTTCTTTGTAAACTTCAAGGCGTTATCGACCAATTGAGTCAACGCTTCCTTCAGCCTGCCACGATCGGCTTGCACTTGTACATCGCGACGTCCCTCCACGAAGAGGAACTTTAGATTCTGCTTCTTGAAACGAGGACTGTTCTCCGCATACACTTCTTCCATCAGGGCAGCTATGTCAATTTGTTCCTTCTCATAGACAATCTCATTGGCAACTGCACGCGAGTATCCGTCCATATCATATACAATCTTCTCAAGCAACTCGTTATTTGACTCGATTCCCTGCACAATCTGCGCTCTTTCCTCCTCGTTCATATCGTTCCCCATCATCTTAATCACATCACAGAAACCTACTATTGAATTGAGCGGCGTACGTATCTCATGAGCCATCGTCCATAGAAATCCCTCTGTACGTTTGGTCTCGTCAGCAATCTTCTGAATCTGTTTCATTTCATTGGCATAATTCACGTCGTCGTTCACATTGAGCAGATATCCTTCAATGTTGAAACCAATCATTGTGTTGTAATTAATCTGATAACGCAAATTCCACCATGCCATATTCTTTTCCTCGTCCATTGCGGCTCTGATACGATAGGAATGGGTATGTGTTCCCATCTCTGTCAAAGACTGCTTGATATCTTCCTTGCATTTGTCCTGATCAGGTCCCATACTATCCAACACTCGCTCTATGCCTTTCAGAGTGGAAATATAGAAATTTCCCGATGCATCCATCGCCAACTGGTTCATTTCCTTCTCCTCGTCCAATGTTGCCGATAAGTTACGGATGGAATTCTTACGGTTCTTCAACCAAATCAAGGTAATTGCTAAGATCAGAAGGGCTATCCAAAGGAAATTACCAACTGTCACAAGACTATACAGCAGCGGATTCGTTACTTTCATCGGGGCATTGTCAATGATGAAATCGTCTTTGTAATCACTGTACTTCATGCCCAACTTATCCATCGCGACCCAATCCATATAGGCATTCTGAGCATGCTGGCTCTTCTGCGGCATTTCCTTTCCTTCATGAACACCAATTGCCAACTTGACCATCTCTCTTGCCATTGATGAATAACTGGCAAAATAACCTGCGAGATAAGAGCCTCTTCCGTCCTTAAACAATTCATGACAAGTGGTAAACTGTGGACGATAAGTCTTCGAAGCAATGGCCTCACACCACACATCCTTCTTAGGAACCAAGACAGGATATCTCCATGCATTCTGATACATGTTGTCAAGCAGTTCCTGACGATTCATGGAAGTAGGAGTAATCAACGAATCGGTATGAGAATCGTCCGTTGCCACAGTATATGTTCCCCCGTCTTCCCATTCTGCAGAGTAGAAATAAACGGATACTGTATCGTTACAATGAATCACAGGGTTCAATCGTCCCTGCACATATCCCGTACTGTCTTTCTTAACAGAATAAGGTGTGGTACCCAACTGATGATTTATGAGGGCGTAAATCAGCGAATCTTCGTGATAGTTATCCAACTCGACAGCGACAATTTTGTTCTGTGTCAGTCGGGTGATGATATCCAGGTTCCTTCGCATGTTCATCTGCTCAAACATCACATAGGTATTCTTGCGTTTAGCAAATGGAGGAATATTATAGAAACGGACACCACCATACACCATCGGTATATCCTTACACCACGAAAGAACGGATTCGTTGGCAGGTTTATTCCATTGGAACAAGGTGCGATCGCCTTCTGCAAGTATCAAATCCGGTGTCCAAGCCGTCTTCTGAAGCGAATCGCGTAACTCAGCCAATTCCTGATGGCTATCCATTTGAGCCTGGTCTTCCAGATTCATGTAGCAGTTCACAACGGTAGGTTCGTAGCCTTGATTCCTGAACTCCTCAACAATGGCATTATCGAAGTCGTCATACGTCACCATTTCTGCATCATACTGATGCACAACCAACACTTTTATTGGGCGACTGGGTTTACAGCCGCACAACCATCCGACAATGCTCATCAGCATCAACACTTTCGGCAATATGTATAACGTCTTCTTCAATTTCTATCTCTTTTTTTGTTTTTCACAATCAATCTTTATTTATATCTTTTCCGTTTCCAGTGTCTGTTCCTGTTCAGCATCAGCGGTTTCCACAATCGGCTGAACCTCTGCAACTAACGCATCAATATTGGCAATCAGTTCTGTTGCGCCATGATGCAGATCCTGATTGTATGCCTCCTGTTGCTCTTCTGTCTGCTCTTCGCTATTGGAAATAATATTACGTGCATTCTTCAACACAGTCTGCAATGGTTCTTGTAAGATATGACGGAAATTCGCAAGGAACTTTTCTTTCAATTCCACTTCCTTCGCATCTTTCACGGCATCAATCAGTTGCTGCTTCTGGTTCATCACGTCGTCAGCACTGATAATCAGTCCGTTCAACTCCCAACGGAAACTGGCTTCGGTAGTCACATTATAGATAAAATCATACCAATGCCAACCTGTACCTGGTTGGAACTCAACCATTAAGCGAATTCGCCTACGTCCCAAGTCGGTACGGAAATTCTTCAATTTGTACCATTCTTTCAAGTAGTCAGGATGGATATGTTTCTCAAACTCGGACAACTTCAGTTTTCGCTTGATACCGTGCTTCTTAGAAAAATCACTTGTGAACTGAATAGAATTCTGCGTAGACTTCCACACAGCAGAATCGGCATCCGACAAGATGTTCCGACGGAGTTTCATGGCCTCCTCCATCTCCTCGTTCAGTTGATCACGATACACTTTCAGCCGTTTGTTGACAATCTTCAACAGCCAATAGCCAACAACAAAGAAAACAATCAGGAACAGCACCACTCCGGCAATCCAGTATCTGCGGCTTTTCAGGTAGAACGGAGTATTGACAATCGTGTACTCCTCGCCCCATCCTTCCACGAGGACTTCCCTCAGACCAGTCAACATATCCGGACGATGCTTATCCCTATTATTAAATTTACCGATAGCGTTCTGGTCAATCAGATATTGCTTAGAGTGTAATGATACCGGCATGACATCAGGCTGCTGACCATCCTCCAGAATGTTTGCTGCATACTGAATCTGCTCAAATACCTGAGTATGAGTATCAGTGAAGTAACCACCGATGATGCGAGGATCGTCCTCGTTGCTAAACTGTTCGCGGATACATGTGAACATCGGCCGTCCGCTACGAGTCTGTAACGTGTTGCTGTACACATCATACTTCACCTGAAGGAACGTATAGTCCTGCGCATTTCTCATCAACTCCTTCATCGTTTCAATACACTTTTCCCTTTTAGAAGGATCAACAAACAATAGCGGATTCTGACATGACACCATCATCACACACGTATGATCCTTCGTTGCTTCCTGATATTCTGGCGATCCCAAATCCAAATGGAAATCACTATTGTCAATAAACATCGGATTATCTGCCAGATCTTCCTGGATCAATTCACGAAGGAAACGGTCGTGGTCATAATTGTCTAATTCTATGATGATTGTTCTTTCATCTGTTAAGTTCGTAATCATTTCACAAGCGTGGACAACATCTATCTTGTCCACAAAACCTGTGAGGTTCATATAGTCCTGCAACACATCTGCTTCCAACGTGTTGATACCAGCAAAAATGATTGGCACCTCTCTGAACACCTCATCATGTTTGCCTCTCAACATCCATTGCAATGCAGGGTCGTCGTTAATCAATATGAGTTCCGGCTTCCACTTCTTCAAAGAATCCGCATACGCAGCCCAATAGTTTTTATCAATGTCATCAGGGGTGTGGCTAAGCATATCCATATAAATATGGTGTACGTTCGCATACATTTTGTGAAACTCGAGAGCTTCCTCCATTGCCTCTCTGAAAGGTTCTCCTTCCTCTCCCTGATCGTTCCATGAGTGAAAAACCACAATGCTGTGCATCTTACCCACATATCTTCTATCGTTTTCACATCCAGTGAGGACAAGAGCCATCAACACGGCCAGCACTCCAATCAACCTATTCTTATATAATACTTTCATCATAAATCATCATAATTATTTGCAAAAATAGTAAATTAATGCGATTTAACAATTAAAAATCTTAAAAAAGAAGGGGTTTTTGTTTGTAATTCTATAGGAAAGTACTATTTTTGCATCGGCGTTTATCACAAACAGCCTAATCAATAACCCTTAAAACATAAGCATTATGAAGAAAATTATTGTATTGGCAACCATGACAATTGCAATTTCTGCGATTTTTTGCGCATGTAATGGTAGCACATCTGCTAACACAGATCAGGACTCTAAAGAAACAGCGGATGTAGAGGCCATCGTTGATGAAGACCTCAACGAACTGATGGGCGAAATCTCTGCCGATGTCGAAGCAAAAGACGCTTCCGCACTCCAGAGTTCTATCGAAGCTTTCAAGGCTCGTATCCAGGCACTCATCAATGCTGGGAACGGAGAAGTAGCACAAAAATACTTACAGTCTCTTCAAGAATTTCTTGAGACCAATAAAGAAGAAGTTACTGCCATCAGTGCCACAGTAGCTGAGTCTGCTGATGCATCTATCGCTGACCTCGTTCAGAAAGTGGCTGCACTTCCTTTGGATGTTGCAGAAGGTGCAACAAAAGCTGCTGAGGGCGTAGCCAATGCAGCTGCGAATAAGGCAAATGAAGCTGTCGAAGCAACTAAAGCTGCTGCAGAAGCTGCAAAGACTGATGCCGAGAACAAAGCCAACGAGGCAATCAATGCAGAGAAGCAGAAGGCTAACGAAGCAATCGACGCACAGAAGCAGAAAGCCAACGATGCAGTCAACAAAGCTGCTGAGGACGTGAAGAAATCACTCGGACTTTAATTTTATTCGAGTTTCAAAGACAAAGGGGTGGCCTGATGGCTACCCCTATTTTTCTGTCTGATTGTCGTCTATTTCTGCGTTTTTTGTTGATTACATCTATCTTTTTAACTTTTTTTGCAACTTTTTTGCATTTTAGTTTGCTTATACATCTTTTTATATTAAATTTGCACTCAAAGATGCAATTACTACAAAAAATATAAACAACCTTACTTAACAACAACTGCTTATGAAGACTAACAGACACCTCGTTTCAGTTTGTGCCGCCATTGGGTTGGCATTCTTACTGACGGCTTGTAGCCCGTCTACCCCTCAGGAAAAGGTAATCAAGAGTTTCAACGACGCCATCGAACGTGTTGATAACGCCAAATCGCAGAATTCACTGAAATCGGCTTCTCAAATACTGATTGGCGACATCAACAAATCACTGAAGGGATTAAGCCCTGTGGAACAGAACAAAGTGATGACTTCGAAAGAAGTGACCAAAGTCGAGAAGGTATATAACAAAAAACTGATGGAAAAGCGTAAAGCCCTACGCTAATCATTTCACTTTCACCAAGGCGGTGACAGTAAATGTGACTAAACAGAATGCCATCACAATCAGGAAGAAGGTCTGGTAACCGACATTCTCCGAAATTAATCCTGACACCATTCCTGGCAACATCACCCCTCCCAGATACTGTCCTGCCGTACAGATAGCAAATACTGCCGTGCTACGTTCACCTCGCGAGAACGTAACAAGGAAGAGTGTGTAGGCTGCAAATCCTAGACCATAACCTATCTGCTCAATGCAGACACAGGTTCCTGTCAACCATAGCTGGTCAGTAGGGAAATAGCTCAGGTACACATACACAACATCTGGTAACGTGATGCACAACACAAGAGGCCACAGACATTTTTTCAGTCCCCATTTCGATACGGCCCAACCACCAACGATTCCTCCAGCCAATAGACCGATAACACCTAGCGTACCATAAACCAATCCGAAATCCACGTTACTCAGACCCAGTCCACCTTCCTCTACTTCACGTGTAAGGAACAATGGGACTATCTTCGTCAACAGTCCTTCTGGCAAACGGAACAACAGGATGAACAGCAACGCTGTGACCACGTGCGGTTTGGAACCAAACACCTTCAAGGTATTCCAAAACTCTTTCAATTGTGTCTTTATGTTGAACTCCTCGTGTAAGGCGACTTCTATCCTTGGCAACATGAAACTATGGAACAAACCAAGCAAAGCCATCATCGAGGCTATTACAGCAAATAGAATGGCCCACGCTGTCTCATTATAGGTCTCATGAAAACCATTGACACCCAATAATCCATGGGATAAGAGTCCTTGTAACGAAACCAATACACCTTGACCTACGACCATACCGATACGGTAGAAGGTGTTACGCACTCCCACATAGAATTCCTGATCCTTATTAGAAAGGCCAATAATGTAAAAACCGTCTGCTGAGACATCGTGTGTAGCACTTGCAAAAGCAATCAACATGAAGAAGGCTAACGTAAACTGAAGCCAATAGGCCGTAGGGATGGTGAAGGCCACACATGCCAATGCGATTCCCATGAGAAACTGCATCGATATAATCCACCAACGTTTGGTTTTGAAGTTATCGATAAACGGGCTCCAAAGCGGCTTAATCACCCACGGCAGTCCCAACCAACCAGTATAGACGGTGATTTCTCCGTCAGTCAGTCCAAAGTCTTTAAACATGATGACCGATATCAGCATCACAGCTGAAAAAGGCAATGATTCACTAAAATATAATGTCGGAACCCACACGAAAGGTTTTTGTAGTTTTTCTATTCTCATATAGATAGATGTGCTTGACTTATCAATTATTCATTAATGCAGTTGCCAGATACGAACCAGGATAATAGTGCTGCAAGATCTGCTTATAGTTATAACCTTGCTCGCCCATCACGGCTGCACCGATCTGACAGAGACCTACTCCATGTCCCCAACCGGCTCCATGCAGAATAAAACGGTCGTAGTTCTTGTCCACCACAAAGGCTGATGAGAACAAGTGGCTGTCTGAAAGCACACGGCGTATCTCCAGTTCCTTTCCGATGACATAGCTTTTTTTAGTTCCTACTATCTGAAGTCGATAGATTCTGCCCGACTTACCTCTCGACAGCGGTATGAGGTCAAGAACCTCACCCAGATCTTCCTTCAGGTTGCTGGCTACGAGCTGACTCAGTTCCTGAGTGGTGTACTGCACCGCCCAACGATAGAAGTCGTCCGTTTCCTGATCGTAATTATTGAGTATCTGCGACAATATTTTCTTGTTCTGTGTGTTGCAGAAAGCATCCGGCATAGTCATAATCCATTTCCGAGCGTTCTCCTCATTTGTCAGGTCAGGCAATTCTGCTCCCTCAACGCCGTCACGAACAGCTTTGAGATAGGGTTTATTGATGTCTTCCCAACAAGTACCGAATTCTTCAGAAACACCTCCACAGCATTTCGAGAATCGTGCATCACAAATCTGCCCTTGATAATATAACACAATACCACGAGTTGCGTCAACTGCTTGTTTCACTTGCTCACTTGTAGCTTTCGTGATACCCTGATAACGCTGACAATGATCATCAGCACAGACGTCATACAACGTATGGTCTTCACGATCGTACCACCTCACCAGTTCTGCATCAGTCTTTCGATATGAGAAAAACGCATCACGTTCCTCCTGTTCAGCCTTCTGGCGTTTCTCTATCTGAGCCATGAGCCAACTGCGCGAAATCACAGCATGTGCTTTCAGGAACTCCAACGAAGCTGTAGCTTTCATCTCCGACGATATGACACTTTCCAGATACGCTTCTACAGGTAGGATGTTCAGCGCACAAAGTTGCCCTTCATCTACGATGAACTGCAACAACCCCCTGAAAGTCTGCGTTTCTTTCCGCTCCCAATGGAAATCCTTTCCAATAGTCACCTCATACAACGAAAACGATGCATCATCCGTTTGCGGCTTGAAGGTAAGACGCTGATACACATTGCCGTTCCACAGGATGCCTCCATCTTCGTATTCTACATCCTGAGGTCCTTCCACCATCTCGCCTTTTGCCACATAGGTGTTGTTAAGTGAAAGTCGTATTTTCTGGGCATGTACGATACCTACTTTTACTTCCGGTTCCATCATACGCCACATTCTTTTATGATGTTCTCCACCATCTCAGGGGTGAAGCGGTTAAAATCTTCAGCTCGAGGGACAATCATCAGTCCTGCCATATCCAATGCTCCCGGACTTACCAGTATCTGTGTATCCTCTTTTGCCTCATAGCAGGCTGGACGATGCTTGGTACGAGGAATGACAATGCTCACGAACTCATCGGCATCCTTCCACGTGAGCACGTTCATACGTGGTTCATTCTCGTCACCCACAACTGGCAACTTGTCGTACACTTCATTGAAGCGCTCCACCATCTCCTGCTTCGTTGCTGCACGGATTTCGTAGTGCTTGCTTAGACAAGTTGTTGGCAGTTGTTCCTTCGGACCTGCCTGAAAATGCATGTGATCAGGTGCAGAAGCCCCACAGAGTGGACCATTGTAGAAGATGAACATGCGGTCGAGCTGTTCAGCGAAGTCCAACATATCACCATAGTAAGGGCGTATCTGTTGCTGCTGATGCTGACGTGACACAATCGTGAAATGTCGTTTCAGGATAGGGAATGGATTGACGAGCAGTTTAAAACGCTCGTTCAGTGCAAGGCCGTGTTGCACAGCTGGGCGGTTCATGTCGCAAAGGAAGCATGGGCGCTGGCTGATGGTCTGCTTATCAATCTTCGCACCGGTGGAGACGAGGCGTGCCGGATTGTGCTGCACGCAGTAGGTCTTGCCGTCGACGACGAACGCCTTGGTCTGCACGTTCATGTTACGATAGCGCTCCTCCACATCTTTCCATTCTGCCAGCTGACGGTCGAAGAACGCATCCACATCTGCCTGGGTTGCCCTACCTTTCCAGAACCGGTTCATCTTCTGTCGCTCCGTTATTTCCAACGTTCGCAACATGTCCTTATAGTAGTTGTTCTGGTTTACACGTTCAGGTGAGAGAGCTGCATCTGAGTTGCCTTCCCATCGACGACACAGATACACCACATCAAATATCCTACCTATTTTATATTTGCGCGAGAAGGCCAATCCCAAAGCATAGTCTTCACCATAGCTGGTATTGGGCACACCAATCTGTCGAAGCAGAGGGGTGTAGAAAGCACGTGGAGCACCCAGTCCATTGATGCGCAAGGCGTTGTTGCGTCCGTTCTCAGATGTCCATTCCTTATGATCAATCGTACCTGGCGGCAATGTTCTTAGGTTGAAGTCACACATCCTATACGACCCGATTACCATCGCACATCGTTCCTCATAGAACTTATCCACAATCATCTGCAAGGTCGATTCGCGCGAATACAGGTCATCCGAATCCAGTTGGATGGCAAATCGTCCACAACGCTCATCCTGAATGGCCATGTTCCAACAACCTCCAATACCCAGATCCTCCCGCTCAGGAACAATATGGATCACTCGTGGGTCGTAGTTCGCCAATCGGCTCACGATTTCTGTTGTGCCGTCTGTCGAATGGTTATCCACAACGATGATATTATAGTCAAAGTTTGTTTTCTGCGACATCGCCGACATGATGGCATCCTCCACCGTCTTTGCCCTGTTCTTCACAGGAATAATCACAGAAGCCTCAGCAGGAAATGTGCCACCACCCACAGCAAGGTCCGTCACCTCTTCAGGCGCAACAAAAGCATTTATCTGCTTTAAGTGTTCCGTGCACACTTGTTCCATTTCAATCTGTACTTCGCGGTTACGAGGATCCACATAGTCGAACTGCTTGTCGCCACTCTTCCTCAAATCCGTCTCGTCCTCAGTGTACAGATACTCGTTGATATAATAAATAGGTGTAATCTGACGGCTGATGTAGAGTGTTAGCTCGTACATCGCGGCTGCTTTCCACTGATTCTGTGCATAGAGGTCGGCACAATTCTGCAGATAGTCGGTACGGACAAATCGCAGTGAGCCGAAGTCAAAGTCATTACGCACACTACCCTTCTGATAAGCAATCACGGGCGCCTTTGTCAACACGCCGTCCTTCATTGCATAATGGTCGCTGTATAACATACCCGCATCCATCGTCTCAGCAATCTTCAACACACGGTCTATCGCACCATAGCCCACTTTGATAGGCAAGAACTTACCATAGATGGCTACATAATCAGACTTCGCCACAAGCGCCATCTGACGCAATGTAGCTGAACTCTCCAAGGTGTCGATAAATAACATACTGCACCCTTCTATCTGGGGAAGTGTGGCATCATGAGCCAACAAAAAAATCTGATTTACATTGTTCGATGCTCGAAACTGTTCCACATTATGCTTCACAGTCTCAACATCGTTATAAGGAATAAAACAATCTATCGTCTTCATCCGTTCATATATTTCATTATGACATACGCTAACAGCTAACCATCAAACGCTAACCGTTAACCATTTTTTCCATTGCAAAGTTACAAATTTTTTCTTGATTTTGATGTATTTTTTCTATTTTTTCACTTTCAACTTTCATTTTTCAACTTTCATTTTTCAACTTTCAACTTTTTTCCTTATCTTTGCATCGGTATTTTTATTAACCAACGATTTAATGTTTTTAGATTCACTGTTCGATGCAACATTTTTCAAGAGAAAAAATTGCAGTCGTGGTGGCACAAACTTTTTTTTATGAACTTATACATTCGATATTTTGAGCAAGATGCATTGGCAACCACAATGGACGAGGTTGTTGCATTTCTCGAAACTGTGAAAGACCTGAAGCTCACAGGCGACGTCATCAATCGCGTCAACAGTTTCTATTTGTCCAACAACCAGTACCCCTATCGCCTCAAAGTAGGCTATTCCAACTACATCCTCTTCCTCAAGACTGAGGCTAACACCCTTGAAGAGTTTAAGGAAATGGAACGCATCCGTAACGAACAGAAAGCTGCAGGAACCTATGTGGCAGAGAAGAAGAAGTCAGTACTCGAACTCATGGCCGAAGAGAATCCAGGATGGTACGACGCCATCCTCGTCTTCAAGCGAGTGGTACCCATCAAGGACACCAACAAGTTCCAGTACCTCGATACACGCTTCCATGCTAAGCTAAAGGCACAGAGCGCCCTCGACTGCTACGAGCGCATCGTCAATCATCTGCGCAACCGTCAGGACGTCGACTCCCGTAGTCAGTATCCGTCAGCCAAGAGTTCCAATTTCGAATACACCTTCCTGGGCGACACACCAAATGCATAATCACAAACAAGGCGGCTTTTTGGCCGCCTTGTTGTTTATCAAGTGATCGTGTTTCATTCCCAAAGAGGGAACGTTTGATTCCCCTACGTGGGAAAAAGTGTTCCCCTACGTGGGAAAGATCTTTCCCTCCTATGGGAATTTTTGCAGCCCTTAAGGGTAACAAAATTTTCCCTTAGGGGAAACAAAAAAAGGTAGGAAATCACATCCTTTTGCGAACCATCTCTACGAACTCATAGTTCTTGAGTCCCCACCCTGGTTGGGCAAGAAGGGATGAGGGCGATTGACTGACAAACCGTTCAAAAACAAGGTCGTCTCTCGAATGACGGATAAACTCCACAACGAGGTCGGCATATTCATCGGGGGTAAAGCGAAGGAAATCTTCTGGATGTGCCGCATACTCATCGGCCATCCGTGTGCCCTTGATGAGTTGCAATTGATGCAACTTGAGGGTGGTGAGTGGCAGTTGTGAGAGTACCTCTGCTTCATGCACCATCTCTTCACGACTCTCGCCTGGCAATCCGAGGATGATGTGCCCACCCACACGAATGTCGCGTGCCGCAGTGGCCTCGATGGCTCGCTGGGTACAGACATAGTCGTGACCTCGATTGATGCGTAGCAGGGTACGGTCGTAGATGCTCTCGATACCGTATTCGACGATGAGGAAGGTACGATGGTTCAGCTCTGTGAGGTAGTCCAACAGGGCATCGGGCATACAGTCAGGACGGGTTCCGATAACCAATCCCACAACATCATCGACACTAAGGGCTTCCTCGTATTTACGTTTCAGTTCATCAAGTTCCGCATAAGTATTGGTATAGGCTTGAAAATAGGCGAGATACTTCATCTCAGGGTACTTACGGCCAAAGAACTGCTTGCCTTCCTCCAACTGCTGACGGATGGATTTATCGGTCTGGCAATAGTCGGGATTGAAGGTCTGGTTGTTGCAATAGGTACATCCACCCTCTCCCACTCGTCCGTCACGATTGGGACAAGTGAAACCAGCATTGATGGATATCTTCTGGGCCTTGAATCCAAGTTGGCCTGTGAGCCAGGTACCGAAATCTATGTATTTACTATTGGACATATTATCAGCCCTCTTAGAATAGAAGTTAGGGGATTGTTTTCCTGATGCGCCATTCCTTTGGATAGAGGTTATTGGCACGATTGCCTACGTTCTTGGCCGGTCCGAGTGGCAGCTGATGATGAGTGATGGTGACATAACCACGAGGGGTATCGGCAGGAAGTATGAGGGCTTCGCCACGCAGATATCGGAGAGCGGTGTCATGATCGACTTCGACGGTAGCAACTAACGGCTGAGGTGCTACAAGTGGATCGGGAAGGAGGCGGAGTTGCTTGGTAATAGCGGAATTATGAGATAACGGAATCACGGAATCATGAGAACCATGTTTACGGAGGATGGCGCAGAAGAAACCTTCGCCTTGGATGCGATGTGGAAAGAAATGGCAACAGGGGAAGTCGTCATCAAGCAAGTTTCCTACCACGTTCCATTCTGGGAGAGGGTTGCAAGGCAGAATGTCGGCTCCAAGTTCCTGACTGATCCAGCGAACGTTCTCCTCGTCCTCGCGGGTGTTGTAGGTGCAAGTGCTATAAATCATTAGTCCACCTGGACGGAGACATGGCCAGATGGTCTCTATGATATCACGTTGCCGTTCTGCGCACATTTCGACATTTTGAAGGGACCAATCACGAATGGCCCCTTCGTCCTTACGGAACATGCCCTCGCCTGAACAAGGCACATCGCAAAGGATGAGGTCGAACATCTCACGCATTTTTCGGAAGTCCTCAGGTCGGTTGTTGGTTACCACGACATTGTCCCCACCCCATTTCGAGATATTCTCGCGTAGAATCCATGCTCGTTTGGGTATGATTTCGTTGGCTACCAAGAAAGAACCGGCAGATAGGCACGACTGCATCAAAGTGGATTTTCCCCCTGGAGCAGCACAAAGGTCGAGTGCAGTCACATCGACATCTCCCACATACTGGCGTAGCAAATGGGCAACAAACATAGAAGAAGCTTCTTGCACATAATAGGCTCCTGCATGGAAGAGCGGATCGAGTGTGAACGAAGGACGGTCGGGCAAATAGACCCCTTCGGAACACCAAGGCACAGCAGGAGCATCAGCACATCCGAGAAAATCGCGATCGGCTTTAGCGGGATTGATGCGGATCGTAGTAGGCGAAGGTCCCTTGATGGCTTCGAGCAACTTATGGAGTTCGTCCTCGCCCAGCAGTTCGCGCATCTGTAAGATGAAATCCTGTGGTAATAGCATTTCTGACCTGATTATTGCTGCAAAGTTATGAAAAATAAAGAAATAGGGAATAGGGAATAGAGAAAAAATGAAGAAATTCGTAAATAGTAAATAGCTAAATCGTAAATAATTTGTATTTTTGCAACTCAAATAAATTAATTGGATACACAATGATTACTTTTGTGTTGAGCCTTGTGGCTCTCGTTTGCGGCTATTTTCTATATGGCCGTTTTGTAGAGAAAGTGTTCGGACCTGACGATAGACCCACTCCGGCTATTGCCAAGGCTGATGGTGTGGACTTCATGGTGCTTCCTTCGTGGAAGATTTTCATGATTCAGTTTCTGAACATCGCAGGTACAGGTCCTATTTTCGGTGCCATCATGGGTGCTCAGTTCGGTCCTGCAGCTTATCTGTGGATTGTGCTGGGATGTATCTTTGCGGGTGCTACGCACGACTACCTGAGCGGTATGCTGTCGATCAGGAACGGAGGTGCGAACCTGCCTGAGATCATCGGAAAGTACCTGGGTAATGTGCCCAAGCAGGCGATGCTGATCTTCTCTGTGTTCCTGCTGATGATGGTAGGTGCAGTGTTTGTATTCAGTCCTGCAAAGATTCTGGGTG
>CAMYYX010000004.1 GCA_947303695.1 uncultured Prevotellaceae bacterium
AAAGATGTGCCGACTCGGTCAGAATCACTTCTTTTTGGTCGGCACGAGAATATATGTAAGAATTGAATGAAATGTTTCTTATCAAAAATCACGCGTCAATGTTCGCGTATGTTGCATTACGCTCGATGAACTCACGACGTGGTGGTACATCATCGCCCATCAACATTGAGAAGATGTAGTCAGCTTCAGCAGCATCCTCGATGGTCACTTGCTTGAGTAGACGTGTCTCTGGGTTCATAGTGGTCTCCCACAGCTGTTCTGGGTTCATCTCACCAAGACCTTTGTATCGCTGGGTCTTGATGCTGTCCTGATTTCCATCGCCGTATTGGTCGATAAAGCGGAGACGTGCTTGCTCATCATAGCAGTACTCGCTAATCTTGCCCTTGGTACACTTGTAAAGTGGTGGTGTGGCAATGTAGAGTCGTCCGTCTTTGATGAGTTGTGGCATGTAACGGAAGAAGAGTGTGAGCAGCAGGGTGTCGATGTGCGAACCATCGACATCGGCATCGGTCATGATGATGGTCTTATAGTAGCGTAACTTCTCGTAGTTAGCTTCCTTGCTGTCTGTCTCGTCGATTCCGAAACGTACACCAAGTGCATTAATGATGTTGTTGACCTCTTCGTGATCGAAAGCTTGATGCCATTTCACGCGTTCCACATTGAAGATCTTACCACGTATTGGCAGTATGGCCTGGAAATGACGGTCGCGTCCTTGCTTGGCTGATCCTCCTGCAGAGTCTCCCTCGACAATGAACATCTCGCAGTTAGCAGGGTCTTTGTCAGAGCAGTCAGCGAGTTTTCCTGGCAGTCCTCCTCCGGACATTGGGTTCTTGCGTTGCACTTTCTCGCGTGCAGTACGGGCTGCGATACGTGCTTCTGCTGCAAGCACCACCTTGTCGATGATGAGCTTGGCTTCCTTTGGATGTTCTTCAAGGTAGTTGGTGAGTGCCTCGCCTACGGCAGAATTGACAGCTCCCATGACTTCGTTATTGCCAAGTTTAGTCTTAGTCTGACCCTCGAACTGAGGCTCCGCTACCTTGACGGATATGACAGCAGTAAGTCCTTCACGGAAGTCTTCTGGGCTGATCTCAATCTTCTGCTTGTTGAGACGATCCATTAACTTCTGGTCATCGGACGTATATTTTTTCAACACACGAGTTAAAGCAGTACGGAATCCTTGCAGATGGGTACCACCTTCGATAGTGTTGATGTTGTTGACGTATGAATGGATGTTCTCCGAATAGGAGGTGTTGTACATGATAGCAGCCTCAATCGGCGTGTCACCTTTCTCTGTGTTGAGATAAATGATGTCATTGAAAAGGTGTGTACGTGTAGAGTCGATATATTTCACAAAGTCGCGAAGTCCGCCCTCTGAATAGAACACGTCTTTACGAATGCCTTCGTATCCGGCTTGTGCGTTCATGTCGAGACGCATATCTTGTAAGGTGATGGTAATACCTGCGTTGAGGTATGCTAACTCACGCATACGGTTTGCTAGTATCTCATAACGATAAGTACGTGTGATGAATATGCTTCCATCAGGCCAGAATTGCTGACGAGTGCCTCGTATATCAGTAGTACCGATTTCCTTAACGTCGTAGAGTGGCTTTCCACATGAATATTCTTGCTGGTAGATCTTGCCGTCGCGGAACACTTGAGAAATCATGCGTGTTGAAAGTGCGTTTACACAACTAACACCCACACCATGGAGTCCACCAGACACTTTGTATGAACCTTTGTCGAACTTACCTCCGGCATGGAGTACTGTCATGACGACTTCAAGTGCAGAGCGATGCTCTTTCTCGTGCATGTCAACAGGAATACCACGTCCATTATCTTGAACGGTGATTGAGTTGTCCTCATTAATTGTTACCTCGATGTGGGTACAGAAACCAGCTAATGCCTCGTCGATAGAGTTATCAACCACTTCATACACTAAGTGATGAAGTCCCTTTTCACTAATGTCTCCAATGTACATTGCAGGGCGCTTCCGAACAGCCTCCAAGCCTTCCAAAACTTGGATATTATGAGCGGAATAATCAGCTCCTGCCTGAATCAATTCATCCATTATTCGTTTAAATCACATTTTACGGTACAAATTTACGAATTTTTCTTGAATTATGCAAAAATTCTAAGTAAAAAAATCAAAAGATATACACCTTTGGTGTATTATCTTTCGATTTATTATTCAAAACAGTAAAAAAATGGTGTGAATATGATGAATACCTATATTTGTCTGCAAAGTGAAAGCTTTTTGCGAGATGGTTTTGGAAAATAATATTCCAGTTAGAACGTATAAATCAGTACTTAAGAAAACAAAAAAATAAGATGTCGTTTGACACCTTATTTATATTGAAATGGTATGTAAACCAAGTTTACTGCAATTAAGAGAGTTTAGAGATGTGAAGCATTGCACCAGATTTCAGGTTTGCTGCCTTCTTCCAATGAATGATGTTCTGCTTTGCAAGTTTGTCTAACATCTTTTGAATCTTTGGATAGAGTTCCAAAGCAGTCTCTTTCTCCTTTGTAGCACGAAGCTTACGGAGAGCATTACGCATCGTCTTTGCGTAATAGCGATTGTGCAGTCTGCGTGTTTCAGACTGGCGGATGCGCTTGATAGTTGATTTGTGATTTGCCATTATTTAAGTTTCTTATTTGTACTGTTTCATGAGCTAACAAGAATAGCTCGTTTTCAATTCTTATCCATGTGAAGTAGTCCCTAGCAGAATCGAACTGCTCTTTAGAGAATGAAAATCTCTCGTCCTAACCGATAGACGAAGGGACCAGCCTCTGACATACGTCAAGCAGAACCGCTTTCGCGATTTGCGGATGCAAAGGTACGGACATTATTTTGACTGACAAAATTTTTTTGCATTTTTTTTTCATAATCTGTGTTTTTTCCATATTTTTTTAATACATTTGCAATCGCAAAAGATGGCGATTAAGGAAAAATGTGATGGAAAGGCTAAAGGGAATCGTTTTAAGAACGGCCAAATATGGCGAAAACGGATATGTCGTGGATATGTTCACAGACCATCGTGGACGTATGTCATTCGATGCCAAGCGCTCAGTTTCTCATCGGTTAGGGGGGGCGCCGGGCAGGGTCAATCCTTCGATGCTACTGCCGTTGAGCCTGATAGAGTTCGATTGTAATATTCACGGTCAGATGCCCCTGCCATCTGCAAAAGCCATCCAACCATATCACTCGTTTCGCTCTCTTCATTTCAATCCTCTGAAAGCATCCATCGCCATGTTTATCGCCGAGTGTCTAAGTAACCTTCTTCGTGAGGAAGGCGAGAATTTGCTCCTGTATCAGTATATAGAAGATTCGTTGAAGTGGCTTGATTATGCTGAAAACGGCTATGCGAATTTCCATATTGTATTTATGATGAGGTTAACACGTTTTGTGGGTGTCTATCCGAATACGGAGGTGACCTCAAAGCATCGGGTATATCATTCCTTGTATTATGACTTAATGAATAGCGAATACAAAGGTGTCCAACCTGATCATCCGCATTATCTTCCACCAAATGAAGCACGAGCGATACCTTATTTATTAAATATGGACTATGAGAACATGCATCTATACAGGATGAATCGTCTGCAACGACATCGTTGTCTGGAAGTCATCGTTGAATACTATATGTTGCATTTTACGGGATTCCGTGAACCTAAATCCCTTCAGGTCTTGCAGGATGTGTTTGGTTAGACGAGTCGTCTGAAAGGCTGTTTTGAGCCGTTTTTATGCTAAAAAGAAACAAAACGGCTAAAAAGCTTTGTCATTCAAAATAAATATCGTAACTTTGCAGCGCAAAAGAAAATGAGAGGGTTCCAATGCTCACGTATTGGAATTCTTATTATTTTTCTGCGCAAACAATAACTAAGAACTAAAAAACGATTAAAGAATAAGGAATTATGGCTTATATGTCACAAGAAGGCTATGATAAAATCAGAGCCGAAATCAAACAACTGGAAGAAGTAGAACGTCCAGAAGTGATTCGTCAAATTCAGGAAGCTCGTGAAAAAGGAGACCTTTCTGAGAATGCAGAGTATGATGCAGCCAAGGAAGCTCAAGGAAAACTTGAAACAAAGATAGCAGAACTGAAGGCGATGCTTGCAGATGCAAAGATTATCGATACATCGAAAGTTCAGACAGATGTTGTGCAGATTCTTTCCAAGGTTGAAATGAAGAATGTGAAAACAGGAATGGTGATGAAATATACATTGGTGAGTGAAAGCGAAGCGAACCTCAGCGAAGGTAAGATTTCTGTCGCTACCCCAATTGCTCAGGGACTGCTTGGCAAGAAAGTGGGAGATGTCGCTACCATCACAATTCCTCAGGGTGTTATCGAATTGGAGATCGTCAGCATATCAGTATAATCAGTTAACTCATTGTTTGTATGGCTTCAATATTCACTCGTATTGCAAACGGAGAGATTTCAAGTTACAAATGTGCAGAAAACGAAGAGTTCTATGCTTTTCTGGATATCAATCCAATGGTGAAAGGACATACCTTGTGCATTCCACGTAGAGAAGTTGATTATATCTTCGATATGGAAGACGATGAGATAGCACGCTTTCAGGTGTTTGCCAAGAAAGTGGCGATTGCCATTAAAAAGGTCTTTCCTTGTGTGAAAGTCGGAGAGGCTGTTCTTGGTCTGGAAGTTCCTCATGCACACATTCACTTGATTCCGATGCAATCAGAAAAGGATATGCTTTTCAGCAATCCTAAGAAGAGTTTCCCTGCAGAGGAGATGCAAGCAGCAGCTGATGCTATCTACGCAGAGTTCAAGAAACTATAATACTCCGTTTGGTCATTAAAATTACAGGGGATGTGTCCGTATTAGGCACATCCCCTGTTGTATTCCGTAAGCAGAGCCTCTGTATGCAGGCAGCATACACTGTGTATCCACGGCTTATACACTTAGCAATCAAGGAGTGCAATCGTTGTAATCAAGGACTATGAGGGGAAGGAGATAAGTGAAAAAGAAAACGCAACCGACTCTAACGGAAAAATGAGTCGGCTGCGTAGTTGTATAATAGAAATATCTATAATGACAAGGTCTTTACTTAATGCCTAATTTAGCTTTTACCTGATCAGTAACATCAGTACTGAGGGCCTCATTGATGAAAGGAATGTCACCAGCAACATCCATGATGTAAACATATCCGCCAGTGGTGCCAACCTCCTTAACTGCTTTTGTCACTTTCTCAGAGATCTCTGCTAATTTCGTTTGTTCTTGTTTCGCAATATCGTTTTGTGCTGTCTGATGATATTGGGAGAGACGAGTGTCAAGGTCCTGCAACTCTTGCATACGACGTTGTTTCATCGTCTCAGGTAGTGACTCTCCGTTCTTCTGATAGTCTTCCAATTTTGTCTGGAGTTCATCCTGCATACGCTTCAACTCTTCCTGATACTGCTTAGAGAGTTTTTGAAGCTCTTCTTGAGCGGCAGCATATTCAGGCATCGCGTTGACGATTGCAGGTGTGTTTACGTGTGCAAATTTCTGTGCAAACGCACTCATAGGGAGTGCAATAAGCGCTAAAATGATCAGTTTCTTCATTCTGTTTCTATTTTAAAATGGTTAATTTTTAGTTTGAATATCCTAGTTTTTGCAATACTTCATCACTAATGTCAATCTTTGGAGAAGCATAGATAATGCTACCGCCAGAGGCACGATCGAGAACCAGTTGATAACCTTTCTGGTCACTGATGTCTCTCACTGCATTGTAAATTTCGTCCTGTATAGGAGCCATCAGGCTTTGACGCTTCTTGAACAGTTCTCCTTCGCTTCCGAAGTATTTCTTTTTCAAGTCGCTTGCCTCTTTTTCCTTTGCCATAATAGCCTCCTCTGTCTTTTGTTTCTGTGCGTCAGAAAGGAATACGGACTCCGATTGGTATTTCTTGTACATCGTCTCCACTTCTGTCAGCAGAGCTTCTACTTCACTTTCCCACTTTTTGGAGATTTGGTTTAGTTGCTCATTAGCACGTTCGTAGGCAGGAACATTCTTAAGAATATATTCCATGTCAACCAGCGCATATTTCTGCGCAAATACACTCATTGGAAGTGCTATGAGTGCGATGAATAATAGTTTTTTCATATCCGTGACTCTTTATGTTTGATACTATATTAGAACTCTTGTCCGAGAACGAAGTGGAAATGTCCGCCTCCAGAGCTCGATGAGCCGAATGCTTTATCGAATCCATATGCGTAATCAATTCCCATCAATCCGACCATCGGAAGGAAGAGACGTACACCGACTCCAGCCGAACGTTTCATGTCGAATGGGTTGAACTTTCGAATGTTGTTCCATGCATTTCCGCCTTCAAGGAAAGCAAGTGCATAGATATTGGTTGATCCTTCCAGCAGTAATGGATATCGTAACTCTAACGTCATACGAGTATATGCGTAGCCTTCTGTACCGACACTTGGGGTTAATGCACCATTCTCATAACCGCGTAAGCCGATAGTCTCTGAGTAGTAACTTGTTGAATAGCCCGACATACCATCGCCACCTACATAGAATGTTTCAAATGGAGAACGTTTATTCTTGTTGTAATGTCCAAGGAAACCAGCATCCATACGTGCCATCAGCACAAAACATTTCTTAGCACCTGATAATGGGATATAGAGTTTAGAGTTGAATTTCCATTTGTGATACTCAATCCAACGGTATTTCTTTTGTAGGTCACGTTGGTAATTGGCGTCACTTGTTGAGGTTGCCAGTTGACTGTAATCAGTCCCTTCCCACAATGAATAAGGAGGGGTGGCACTAACTGATAATGAAATCTCAGAACCATGTCGTGGGAAGAAGGTTGCGCCAATTGACGAACGAATCAACTGAAGTGTCAGGTTGATATTGTTACAGTTACCATTTGTGATGAGGAAGTATTCCCAATCTTTTAACATATATCGTGTATAGGCCAACGATGCGTTCAGGTAGAAATTGTTATCAGGCCAGTTCAAACGTTTTCCCCATCCAACCGACAGTCCGAAGAGTTGGATGTATTTATCTGGGTCATAATATGATGAGTAGTTGTTGTAGTATGAGTTGTTGTAGTTACCATAGCCGTACAACATAGAATAGTAAGAGTTGTAGTAGCTGCTGTTGTAGTAGCTGCTATTCACGTCGGTCTGTCGTGAGTAGAATGCAGAAACAGACAAACGCGTTGGACGTTTACCTCCGAACCATGGATCAGAGAATGATATGCTATAAGATTGGTAGTAACTTCCGTTAGTTGAGCCGCTTAACTCGAATAACTGTCCGTGACCTTGTGGAAGAATACCTCTGCGGGCTTTGTTCTTTCCAAAGAGGTTTTGCATGGAGAAATTGGAGAACTTAAGTCCAATCTTACCAATAACACCAGTCTGTCCCCATCCTAGTGAGAATTCAACCTGATCGCTTGGTTTTGGAGTCAGTCCTATGCTGAGGTCTACCGTTCCATTCTGTTGGTCTGCTTTAATCCAATTGTTTGGATCGAGTGCCTCTGGGTCAAAATGTCCCATTTGAGCAATCTCTTGTGCAGTAGTCTTAAACGCATCCATTGTGAACAAGTCTCCTGGCTTCAGTTTCAACTCACGTCGAACAACCTCTTCATATACTTTGTCATTTCCATAAATCTGGATTTTATTGATAGAGGCTTGCTTTCCTTCTGTCACATAGATAACAAGATCGATGGAGTCTCCGTCAATTTCTTCTTCTTTTGGCTCAATGCGGCTGAATACATAACCATGATTATAATACTGGTTACCGATAGATGAGTCATCGCGGTTCAATCGTTCATTGAGTTTTTTCTGGTTGTAGACATCACCACGTTTCATCGACAATACTTCTGACATAGCGTCAGAGTTGTAGATTGTGTTGCCGACCCAACTTACATTGCGTAAATAGTATTTTTGACCTTCGTAAATGTTGATGTAGATATCAACGAGATTATTACCTAAGTCAACAATGCTGTCGGATTCGATGATAGCATCACGGTATCCCAATTCATTATACTTTTCGATAACACGTTCTTTATCTTCCTCATATCTCTCAGCGATGAATTTTTTCGCCTTGAGGAGGCTCTTCAGACCTTTTTCGTTGGTCTTCTTCAACAAACCTCCAGAGAAGAATCCACCCATAAACTTCTTACGTGGGATATTCTCGTTACCAGTGATGTATATCTTGTTTACCTTTACTTTTTCGTTTTTGTTGATGTTGATGTCTACAATCAACTGATCGTTATGTGCGATGTCGTCTTTCTGAACGATTTCAACTTCTGCATTTTTAAATCCTTTGTCCTCAAAGTATCTCTCGATGATTATTTTTGCTCGATCCACCATGTTGGGAGTAATTTGATTCCCTTTGACGATACCGATTTTATCCGCCAAGTCTTCTCGCTCGTTTTTCTTAACACCATAGATGTTAACCTCGGAAACTTTTGGACGGATACCTAGAACAATATTAAGGAAGATGCTGTCGTTTCGGATTTCCTTTGCTTCGATTCTTACATCAGAGAACAATCCGTGTTTCCAATACCGTTTTACAGCTTCTGTGATGTCGTCGCCAGGAACAGTGATTGTCTCTCCAACATTTAAGCCGGAGATGCTTGTCAATATGTAATCTTCGTATTTTTGTGAACCTTCATTTGTGACTTCCACAGATATACCTCCGATAGGATAGCTGCGGGATTGCCCATAAATGATGGTTGGTTTGTCTTGTGCCGTAACTGTGTTTGCAGAGCCGATGCCCATACAAATACATGCCAATAGAATACTTTTTATGTATGTTGATAATTTCATCATCCTAATTGTTCGTTTCTTCAACTATTTGCTCGCCAGTTTTTCCATAACGTCTTTGACGTCCCTGATAGTCTGCGATGGCTTTTCTAAATTCGTCTATGGTAAAGTCTGGCCAATACACATCCGTGAAATAAAATTCAGAATATGCACATTGCCACAACAAAAAGTTACTGAGACGTAGTTCGCCACCAGTGCGAATCATCAATTCTGGCTCTGGCATTTCTTTGGTTTCAAGATGTTGGTCTATGGTTTTTTCTGTGATATCAGTGCTTTTTATCTTACCTGCCTCCACCTCAGCAGCGATGTCTTTCATGGCTTTGGTCAGTTCCCATTTCGAAGAATAACTCAATGCCAGTACCATGCAGGTATTCGTGTTGT
Organism: uncultured Prevotellaceae bacterium; assembly: GCA_947303695.1. Classification (GTDB taxonomy): domain Bacteria; phylum Bacteroidota; class Bacteroidia; order Bacteroidales; family Bacteroidaceae; genus Colivivens. The sequence continues at coordinate 9,165 of CAMYYX010000004.1, forward strand.
TTTTTGTTACTTCAATCAAATGTGTCAAGGCATCCTGAACAATCTGTGGAAGTCTGCCAAAATCACCAATCACCGTAAATCTTGCATTGTTCTTGACGAAAACCTCTTCTTCAAGATGCTGCAACAGTAATGCCATGAGGGCAGCGACCTCTTCGATTGGTCGGTTCCAGTTTTCTGTTGAGAACGTATAAAGTGTGAGGTAGTCTACACCCAAACGCACAGCCTCCTCCATGATTTCATGGACTTGCTGTGCTCCTTGCTGATGACCAAAGGTGCGCTCTTGCCCGCGGGCTTTTGCCCATCTGCCGTTACCATCCATAATAATGGCAATGTGGCGAGGTATTCTGTTTAGATCTAACTGGACTGACATATATACAGTGTTCTGTTAATCGTTATTACATTCTCGATATTTGGGACTTAAATCAAATGAAAGGTATAGTTTGGTAAGACAATATGAATCTTTGTTTTTCAGGAAACCGCTTTTGATTGAATATGGGTCACTGATTCCATCCAACTTGTCGCTCATGCTGAAGTGCATACACCAATCTAATCCTATGTTGACTCTTTCTTTTAGTTTGTATTTCACTCCGAAACCTATTGGGATATTCATGGTCACAGTCTTATTCCCATAAGTAAAGCCCAAACCCATCTGAATGTAGGGTGCGAGTCGTTTATGTCCTTTATAGCCGTTTCCGATACCATAGCCCCAGAAGCAAAGCTCGTATTGGCAACCTAGGTCAAAGACAGATTTCTTAAAGTCCCATTCCTGATTTGTTACGTTAGGATATTTATTCTTTAATTCCAACGCATTTCCTGCGATGCCACTATACATAAGGTCGAACTTGAGAGCCATACGTGGGTTGAGATTGTAGCGGAACAGTAGTCCACCAGCCAGTTGGCTTTTTTTGTAGAGCGATGAGTAGTTCGCATCACCAAGGTAAAAGCCTGTGCCTAGCATACCTCCTAACTCGTATCTGTATTCGAGTTCTTGGGCATGGAGCGTAATGGTGCCGAGCACACATACCAACGTCAATATGAACTTGGATAGCCTCATTTCAACTTATTGATTTTGCCTTTCCACATGGTTGCTGTACCTTCGTCACCAACCTGTATCATGATAATATGGTCACCACTGACAGCTATGCTGACAGGTTTGTTTGCCTTCAAAGACGTGGGAGGGAATTGGTATTCGGTCACTTGTCTCCAAGTGATACCGTTATCATCAGACTTGTAGAACGTCTTGTTGTCGCCTCCCAAGGCATACAGTGCATCGTTGTAATGGAAGATTGCCAGATTGTTAAGTGCCGGCAATGGATACTGGTTCTCTGAAGAAACCGTAATGTAATCCCACTGCTGATTGCTGGCTTGTTCCTTGGCAGCTATCTTATACCACACCACAGCATTATCTACGTTTTGACTGGTCACTCCTGCCATCACATTCACCTGTAGACTTGAATTAGTGCGTGTATTGTATGCGGTAGACGTTATGAATTGCTCTGGCAACATGTCGAGATGACGGCTTCCATTTGCGGTCCATGTGTTGAGGTCGGTAGTAGCAATGATTTGTGAACCATCGAATGCATAGAGAAAGAAGCGGTCAGCAGCCAAAAGCTTCTGAACGGTTCGGGTAGAAGCAGCATCCCAGGTCATGCCATCTGTTGAAGCATAGATAGTACCATCGGTATCAAGTGCATAGAACTTCCCGTTGTAGTATTGCACAGACTGACAGTCGAGATGAGTGGCTGTGGTGGTCAGTTCTGGGTAGGAGTGCCAAAGGGAGCTGTCCACATCCCTATAACTCATGGATGGTTTACCATTTTGGTCGGCAAAGAGATAAAGTTGGTCATTTGCTGCGATGAGTTTCGGGTTGGATGTGGGTTGGAAGTCAAAATAATCAGGTCCTGTCCACAACAATGAATCTGCATTCGCTGTGTAGCGGTAGATGACAGCGGTATAGTGTTTGGACGAAATACCGTCTGTTGCGATTACTAACAAATCTAATGGTGTGGAGAGATCGAGCGAATCTTTGCCGTTGGATATTGGATAGTAGGTGGAATCAGCGCCCCACATGGCATATAATTCTCCTACATAGCTGAAAGAGGCCACAACTCTTTTCAAATTTGTCCAACTTGGTAACGAGTCGATGGAATAAATCCTTCCGTTAATTTGGTCAATATTGAATTTGACATTGCTTCCGCTAATGGTTCTAGTATATAGACTGTCTGTCCCATCAGACGCTTTAGTCGTAAGATATGTTGTGATATCGTTTACTGCGATGGACGTAATCACACATGTTGGTGAATTCTCCACCTCATCGTCTTTGATACACGAACTGACAAAGACAAGTACAAAGCAGATTATGATAAACGATATGATTGAAATATACTTTCTCATTATACTAATGTATGTATTTTAACATGCAAAAATACGAACATTTTTTGCTATAAAGAAGTATATAGCAGACTTTTAATGTTTTTTAGGTGTTTTTTTTGTTCTTTTAAGCCCTAAACGCCTAAAAGAGGGTGTTTTTTCTGGGCTTTTAGGTACAAATCTTATGGGATAAAATGTGCTATTTTAACAATTCTTCTACCGAAAAAAAATGTAGTTGATAGATGAATGTCGGAAAGGGTAGGAATCATAGGAGCTTTGACTCCTTCACCAATCAGCAGTTCTCCTTTTTCAATGTACGCTTCGTCCCAAATCTGCTGGTCGATGAACTGTTGGAGAACATCTCTTCCTCCTTCGACCAATACCGATTGAATGCCTTTCGTGTGGAGCTCCTGCATCACGTCGGTGAGGGGGGCGTTCATGACGAAGGTAGGTGCTTCGTCATTGAAGATATTCTGGTGTTTGTCTAGGGCGTTGTGAGTTAATACGATTCGGATGGGATTTTTCCCTTTCCAATAGCGAGTGGTGAGCGAAGGATTGTCCGTCTCAAGGGTGGTTCTTCCCACGAGGATGGCTTGATGCTCAGCTCGTAATTTATGACAATGTATACGAGTCTGTTCTGTAGAGATGAGGGCTGGCTGTGGTACCCCTTTTGAGCTGATTTTGGCAATGAATCCATCCTTGCTTTCTGCCCATTTCAACGTAATAAATGGACGTTTCAATCGATGGAATGTAAAAAACACTTTATTTAATTTTTCACATTCTTCCTTGCAAACTCCAACCAAAACTTCAATACCTGCATCTTTGAGTTTTTGGATTCCTCGTCCTTGCACTTCTGCAAATGGATCTTCGCATCCTACGACTACCCGTTTCACTCCTTTACGGATGATAAGGTCGGCACAAGGAGGTGTTTTCCCATAATGGCTGCAAGGCTCGAGGCTCACATACATTGTTGCTTCATGCAGCAACGATTCGTCTTCTTTCTTTACAGAAGCAAAAGCGTTTACTTCAGCATGTCCTTCTCCACATCGTACATGATAGCCTTCTCCAATGATATGGCCATCTACAACAATGACAGCTCCTACCATTGGATTAGGAGATGCATTCATCCTGCCATTTTGGGCAAGTTGAATGCATCTTCTCATATAGAGTTCGTCTAATAACATGTTATTTCACTTCCCAGATATCGTTGGTTTCCAGTAGCTCTGCAAAGTTATGATACTTCTTGGCAGCCTTTACCTCTTCAATCTGCGCTGTGACACTGTCGTCGTAAGTTGGGGCATCTACATCGCGAATGACACCTAAAGCAATTGGGAAACCGTCTCCATTACCCATGAGGGCGAGTTTCAGTTGCAAGGTGTTGTCTTCACAATGTGCATCGTGGATGAGGATGTCTTTCTCTGTGATGCCGCCCTTACCGATTTCAACAATTTTCAATCCGAATCCTTCTTGTACAAGACCAAATTCATTGTTCTCGCCAAAAATGAGCGGTTTTCCGTGCTCTACGTAGATGGCGTTCTTGGCCCGTCCTTCTTTTGTGTACACACTGTCGTGAGTTCCATTATTGAAGATGACACAGTTTTGGAGGATTTCACATACGCTGGCACCCTTATGTTGGTAAGTAGCCTTCAGCACCTCTACGGTTGCAGGGGCATCTGTAGCAACTGCACGAGCGAAGAAATGACCACGTGCACCGAAGCATAGTTCTGCTGGGCGGAACGGGTCTTCTACCGTTCCGTAAGGACTTGACTTGCTGACGAATCCGCGAGGACTGGTAGGACTGTATTGTCCCTTGGTCAATCCATAAATACGGTTGTTCAGCAATATCATATTGAGATTGATGTTACGACGGTTCGCATGGATAAAATGGTTTCCTCCGATTGCAAGTCCGTCACCATCACCACTTACCTGCCATACTGTCAAGTCAGGATTGGCAACCTTACAACCTGTTGCGATAGCAGCTGCACGTCCATGAATGGTGTTCATGCCATAAGTTGCCATATAGTGGGGCAGACGGCTTGAGCATCCGATTCCGGAAATCACGGCAGTATTCCAAGGATCAACACCAATCTCTGCCATTGCTTTGTGGAGCGAAGCCAAAAAGAAGTGGTCTCCACATCCAGGACACCAACGAGGTTGTCCTTTCTTATAGTCTTGTGCTGTATAACTCATAGCTGTTTACTTCTTTAAAATGTCTTCGAATGCTTTGACTAACTCTGTGATAACGAACGGCTGTCCTTTAACTTGGTTGAACTGATAAGGAACGAAACCATCGACTTTCATGCGAAGCCATGAGGCCAATTGCCCCATGTTCTGCTCTGCTACCACTACTTTCTTGTACTTCATGAGTACCTCTGCGGTATTCTTTGGTAATGGGTTGATGAATTTGAAGTGAGCCATTGCCACCTTCTTTCCTGATGCTCTCATTTCGTCCATGGCGGCATGCAGATGACCAAAAGTACCACCGAATCCTACAATCAGCAGGTCGGCATCATCTTTGTCTCCTAACACCTCGAGATCAGGAACAGGTATCTTATCTACTTTTTCCTTACGTAGACGAGTCATCAGGTCATGATTCTCTGGATTGGTCGAGATAGCGCCTGTCTGGTTATCTTTCTCCAGTCCTCCAAGGATATGTGCAAACCCTTCACGCCCTGGTACGGCCCAATAGCGTACTTTTGTCTTCTCGTCACGTAGGTAGGGTGCCCATTTGCCCTTCAATTCCTCTGGAACGTATGGAGGATTGATGGAAGGATAAGTAGCAAGGTCAGGTAGTTTGAATGCGCTTGAACCATTTGCGATAAAGGCATCAGTCATCAAGATGACAGGGGTCATGTGTTCGAGCGCCATCTTGGATGCCTGATAAGCTGCATCGAAGCAGTCGGTAGGACTTGTAGCTGCAATCACAGGCATTGGACTCTCACCATTACGGCCAAAAAGACACTGAAGCAAGTCGGTTTGTTCACTCTTGGTTGGCAGACCTGTTGCAGGACCACCACGTTGTACGTCAAGTACTACCAATGGGAGTTCCATGATGACGGCAAGGTTCATCGCCTCACTCTTCAAGCAGATGCCGGGACCTGATGTAGATGTGACTCCCAATGCGCCAGCAAACGAAGCACCTAGCGCTGATGCACATCCCGCAATCTCGTCCTCACATTGTACTGTTGTCACGCCGAGTGATTTGTGCTTTGACAACTCATGTAGAACATCAGTGGCAGGTGTGATAGGGTAAGAACCGAGATAGAGTTTCAGTCCTGCCTTCTCGGCTGCAGCAATAAATCCGTAGGCTGTTGCTTTGTTACCAGTGATATCCATATATCGTCCTGGCACCTTGTTTTTCGTTTCGATTCTATATACGTTGGCAACTGAGCTATGTGTGTTGTGCCCATAGTCGTAACCAGCCTTGATGACCTTGATGTTGGCTTCTGCCACTCCTGCTTTCTTCGCAAACTTCTCCTTTAGGTAGTTGAATGCTACATCGAGGTCACGATCGAAGAGCCAGCACACTAGTCCCAATGCAAACATATTGCGGCATTTCATCATCGCCTTCACATCCATACCAGAGTCGGCCAGACAGTCCTTTACCATTTGACTGATAGGGCAGGCAATCACGCGATCAGGGTCGATACCCATTTCGCCAAGATAATCTGTAGTTTTGAAGGCGGCCTTCTCCAGATCCTTAGGACCGAACGAGTCAGTGTCGATGATGATAGCTGCACCTGTTTTCGCATAGCGGTATTGTGTCTTCAGTGCTGCAGCATTCATCGCTACTAACACATCACACAAGTCTCCTGGTGTATAGACCTGACCTGCACCGATGTGAACCTGAAAACCCGATACACCTGTCAACGAGCCTTGTGGGGCACGTATGTCTGCTGGATAATCAGGGAATGTACTGATGCTGTTACCTACTGTCGCAGAGACGGTAGAGAAGATATTTCCGGCAAGTTGCATACCGTCACCGGAGTCGCCCGAAAACCGGACAACGACTTCTTCCAATTCTTTAATTTCCAATTCGTCTGACATAGTTTTTTTATATTGGTTCTGATTTCTTGGCTGCAAAGTTACGCAAAGTTCCAATCATGACCAAATAATATAGAGTTAAATGTGTCGGTTGGGGTATAAAACGGATTTAAGACAGCTGTTTGCATACATGTGGAATAAATTGAAAAGAGCCGACTTCTCGTCAGCTCTGTTTCAAAGTTTTGTTAAAACTTAATTGGTTTTGAGAGAATTGAAACTTCACAGTTTCGCTTTCTTTGGTTTTAGTTAAAGCATATAAAAGAAAATGATTGTTATTTATCTCTTTTCATCAGCTATTCCAACATCATGTCTTCCTTATGGATGGCTGGAGCTTGCTTCAGCGAGTCTGCTTTTGCCATCGCTTCTGATTGGGTGTGATCTATGATTTTGATTTTAGCTGTGATGTCTTCTTTCTTGGTGTAGGTATCTGTGACGCCTACAGTCGTGCTGCTTGCTGAGTTCTTTTGCAGTGCTCTTTCTGCGATATTGCTGATGGTGAGTAACACTGCTACGACAGCTGCTGCTTTGAAGAATGGTGCAAGGCGTGTGCTCAGTTTAACTTGCTTGGCCTCGACCGTCTTGTTTTCTGTTTCTGTCATCGCTAGGATACGCTTGTCGAAATCTTCGCCCAGCTTCTCGTATTTCTCTTCTGCCTCAAGGGCAAAGAATGGAGCATATTGCATCAAGTGGTTGGGAACATCTTCCTGTTTGAAGAATGAGCGTAGAATCTGCTCTTCTTCCAGGGTTGTCTGGCAACCCCAATAGCGTTCCAACAATTGCTCTATGTACTGATAATTCATCGACTTGGTATGTTTTAGCGATTTATGATTTATTGATCTTAGTTTTTACCGTTTGTCGAGCCCTAAAGAGGTTTACCTTCACATCTGATAGGCTGACTCCCATGATATCGGCAATCTCTTGATAGGATTTTTCTTCGATATCGCGGAGCAGGATGATAGTTCGTTGCTTTTCAGGCAGTTGCTGGATGATTGCTTGTATGCTGTCCATTTGTTGCTGTCTTATCAGGGCTTCGTCCTGCGTTCGTGAGATGTCTGGTTGGTCATGTACCGTTTCATCAAGCGAGATGTTCTGTCGTTCTCTCTTGTTGAGTGAGTCTAATGCGAGGTTCCTGCAGACGGTCATCGAGTAGGTCTCCATGTTTTGAATGGCACTCCATTCATCGCGTTGGTTCCAGAGTTTAATCAGAGTATCTTGAACGATGTCCTCGGCTTCTTCCCTATTCGAGGTGATGCGCAGAGCCAATCTGAAGAGCTTGTCTTTCAGTGGTAACACATCGTTCTTGAAACTGATTTCTTTCATCTCTCTATTAATTAAGACGGATGAACCGCACAAAAGTTACAGCTCATCCGTATTTTTTTTATTATTTTGTTATTTTCGTTCCTCTACTACTGTCTATGGCGGTTGCTTTGGTGATGATGACTTCCTTTACACCTGCATCGATGGCTTCGATGGCATTCTGAATCTTTGGTATCATACCGCCTTGAATCGTTCCGTTGTCCACGAGTCGGTTAAAGTCTGCTGCGTTGATATGTGGGATGACGCTTTCCTCGTCGTCTATGTCTTGCATCACGCCAGCTTTCTCGAAACAGAAGATGAGTGATATATTATAATAAGGAGTCAAAGCTTTTGCTACCTCACCCGCGATAGTGTCCGCGTTTGTATTGAGCAGATTCCCTTCTCCATCATGTGTGAGGGGAGCCATGATTGGTACGATACCAGTACTGATGAGTTGAGCCAATCGTTTGCCGTCCACTTTGTCTACATCACCTACAAATCCAAAGTCTATGGGGTTAGGTTGTCGTTTGTGCGATCGGATGATGTCCAGGTCAGCTCCTGTCAGTCCCATTGCATTGATGTTTCGTGCTTGCAACTGAGCGACGATGCTTTTGTTCACCAATCCACCATACACCATCGTTACCACTTTCAGCATCTCAGCGTCTGTTACCCTGCGACCATCCACCATCTTGGTCTCGATGCCTAGTTGGGCGGCTATCTGTGTAGCACTGCGCCCTCCGCCATGTACCAGCAGTTTGTTGCCGGGTATGTTGGCAAAATCGTTCAGCAGCCGCTCCAGCGAGAGCTGCTCCTCTACGATTTTCCCTCCTACTTTGATGATTGTCAGCTTTTCCATCTTGTCATTGGTTTTGGTGCGATGTGTGATAGCTTATGCTTTGTTTGATGATTTTTACGTATTGATCGATTTGCTCTTGACGTGTAATCGTTTTAATCGTTACCATGTCAGTGGCTTTTTGATAGTATGGTTCCCGTTTTATGAGCGATGAAGTAATGAATTCGATCAGTTCCTCGTCAGTCTTTCCATCGACTAGCGGACGTTTTGACGCTCCCATCCTGATGTGTGCTTTCAACGTTTCTGGCATTGCTTTTAGGTAGATGGTATGAGCCTGTTGGTTCATGAAGTCGATGTTGTCATAAAAACAAGGAGTACCACCTCCTACAGCCAACACGATATCATCTTGCTGTATCACTTCATGGAGTGCCTGCCGTTCTTTCTCGCGGAATGCAACTTCCCCTTCCTGGGCGAAAATCTGTGAGATGGTTGTACCATTTTGTTCCTCAATATACCAATCAAGGTCGCAGAAGTTCAAACCCATTTGTTGGGCAAGTGCCTTTCCGATGGTGGTTTTGCCGGCCCCCATGTATCCTATCAAGATAACCTTCATCAACTTTTGTTAGCTTTTGCTTTTTGGGTTTTACTATCTTGAATTTGGATAATTTCCAAACACTTTTCTACTGTGAGTGTGTCCAGGTTTTGTTGACTCTTTGGCAGTTTGTAGTTGTTACCTTTATAATGCAAATATGGTCCGAATCGTCCATTGAGCACTTCTAACTCTGGCTCTTCTGCAAACTGTTTCAAATGCTTCTTTTCATCGGTCTGCTTCTTCTCGTTGATCAGTTCGATAGCCTCTTCGAGTGTTACCTCCATCGGGTTGTATTTGCTTGGCAGGCTCACATACGATTTTTTGTGTAATACATAAGGTCCAAAACGACCTGTTCCGATTGTCACCTCAGAACCTTCGTATTCTCCGATGGTTCGAGGCAGTTTGAATAGATTCATTGCTTCCTCAAACGTAATGGTTTGAATACTCTGATCCTTCTTCAGTTGTGCGAATCGGGGCTTGTCTTTATCGTTGGCACTTCCAATCTGTACCACAGGTCCGAATCGTCCTATCTTTACCGATACGGGCTTCCCGCTGACAGGATCGGTACCCAGCACCCGTTCTCCCATCTTGTGGTCCATTTTGTCGTTCATGGTCTTCTCTACCAATGGCTCAAAGTCATTGTAGAAGTCCTTAATTACCTTCTTCCAATCAGTCTTTCCTTCTGCTACTTCATCGAAATCCTTCTCTACATTAGCTGTGAAGTTATAGTCCATGATCTCAGGGAAGAATTGCATAAGGAAGTCGTTTACAACGACACCAATGTCGGTTGGAAGCAGTTTTGCTTTCTCCTGACCTACAGTCTCTGTCTTTGTCGACTCCTTGATTTTGCCCTTGGCCAGTTTCAGCAAATGGAACTGATGCTTTTCTCCGGCTTTGTTGCCTTTGACGACATATTCACGTTGCTGGATGGTCGAAATAATTGGGGCATATGTCGAGGGGCGTCCGATACCCAATTCCTCAAGTTTGCGAACCAAACTTGCTTCTGTATATCTTGCAGGAGCCTGCGAAAGTCTCTCTGTAGCTGACACTTGGATGGGCTTTAACTGTGTGCCCGTTTTGAGGTTAGGTAACATATGTGCCTCATCGTCTTGCTGTTCTTCATCTTCGTACGATTCGTGATAGAGTCGTAGAAATCCGTCAAACAGCACTACCTCACCATTGGCAGTGAAGTCATAGCTTGTACCATCTACAATAATCTTAACGGTCGTCTTTTCAATATCGGCATCTGCCATCTGAGAAGCTAAAGTCCGTTTCCAGATTAATTCATAAAGTTTGCGCTCCTGTCCGTTGCCTGTAATTTCGTGTTGAGACATAAAGGTTGGGCGGATGGCCTCGTGAGCTTCCTGAGCACCTTTGGAATTGGTGTGGTAGTTACGAGTCTTACTATATTCTTTTCCCCATTGCTCCGTAATCTCAGTTTTGCTAGCACCCAAACATAGGGTTGAAAGGTTCACAGAGTCCGTACGCATGTATGTGATAAATCCGGATTCGTATAAGTGTTGTGCCACCATCATTGTTTGTGACACGGTGAAGCCCAGTTTTCTGGCAGCCTCCTGCTGTAATGTAGAAGTCGTAAATGGAGGAGCCGGTGTTTTTTTCATTGGCTTCTTAGTTATGTCAGCTACAGTAAAAGTTTTACCTTCGAGTAACTCAAGGAACTGTCTTGCCTCTTCTTCTGTTTTGAAGCGGGTGTTCAGGTCAGCACGGAATTCCGTCAACTGTCCCTTATCCTCTACTGCAAATGTGGCTTCTACTTTAAAGTGTGACTCAGCTTTAAACTGCTCAATTTCCCGCTCTCGCTCAACAATCAGTCTTACAGAAACAGATTGAACTCGGCCGGCAGAAAGTGATGGTTTCAGTTTCTTCCATAGTACAGGTGAAAGTTTGAAACCTACGATTCGGTCAAGCACGCGACGTGCCTGTTGAGCATTTACCAAGTTTATGTCTATACGTCTAGGTGCCTTAATGGCCTCCAAAATGGCGTTTTTCGTGATTTCGTGAAATACGATACGTTTGGTCTGCTCCATGTTCAGTCCTAGCACTTGAGCCAGATGCCATGAAATAGCTTCTCCTTCACGGTCTTCATCGGAAGCCAACCATACAGTTTCAGCCTCTTTTGCATTCTTTTTCAATGATTTCACCAACGATTCCTTGTCTGACGGAATCTCATATTCAGGGTTTAAGTTATCGAGATTTACACCAAAGTCTTTTTTCTTCAGGTCGCGAATATGACCATAACTCGACATCACCTTATAGTCTTTGCCAAGAAATTTCTCCAAAGTCTTTGCCTTGGCAGGAGACTCTACAATCACCAGATTTTTTTGCATGTATTGTCTTTTTCTATTACTTTTTACATTCTAGATCTTCTCCCAAAATAAAGGGAGAAATATCAGAAAGGACAGAGCGGCTTCCTTTCAAACTTTAATTTCGGGGGGCAAAGGTACAAAACAATTCATAATTCATAATTCATAATTCATAATTTTTTGCAAAAAACATACTTTTTTCACTTTTCTCTTCTGTTTTTTACATTTTGCATTCAACATTTTGCATTTTTACACCTTATTATTACAGTTTTTTTGAACTTCAAACTTCTAACTCCTAACTTTTTTATAACTTCGCAGCAGAAAAAATGATTAATGAGATTCTTATGAAAAGACAAATTTCCATGATTGCACTGGCGATGCTGTTTGTGTTACCAGGCTTAGCACAAGAGAAGAAATCACCGTCGTTCGACGAAGTAATCATCAGCCGCCGAAGCATCCGCAGCTACGACCCTACGAAGAAGATTTCCAAAGAAGAAGTTCGCAAGTTGCTTACTGCCGTTCAGGAGGCTCCGTCGTGGGCCAACCAACAGCCTACTAAATACTATGTGGCTATATCGCCTGAGAAACTCGCCGCTGTACAGGAGCTTGTCGGGGGTAACAAATCGCGTATCATCAATGCTCCTGTATTGATTGTCTCTACTTACGAGCGAGGCAAGTCGGGCTTTTTCCAGGGTAGTCCTGCCAACGAAGTGGGTGACGGATGGGGTGCATACGATAACGGCCTTTCTAACTGCTATCTCGTATTGCAAGCTCGCACTATGGGTTTCGATACCCTTATCATGGGTATGCGCGAAGCCGATAAACTACGCAAACTGTTCTCTATCCCAGAGAAAGAAACTGTTATGGCAGTTATTGCTCTAGGCTATCGTAAGGGTGACCCAAGTCAACCTCGCCATCGACAGCTAGATGATGTTGTGAAATTCTACTAAAATTGGAGGCACTGAAGAAAGGTCTCGCTATAATTACTTATCGCTACGATAGTCTTTAGACGCTAATGTCCGCTGTCGAAGGGCTTCGTACATAAGAATAGCTGCGCTGACAGAGACGTTGAGGGAGTCGAGCTTTCCTAGCATGGGGATGCGGATATGGGCATCGGCTGCTTCACGCCAAATGGATGTCAGCCCAGTGGATTCGGTACCCATAATGATGGCTGTGGGACGGCACATGTCGACGTCGTAGTATGCGTTGGAATCCTGGAGCTGGGCGGTGAGTATCTGTACACCCTGTTGCTTGAGCCATGCAATGCATTCCTCGCTGGTACATGCCACCGTGGGTACGGTGAAGATGGCTCCGATGGAACTGCGGATGAGGTTTGGATTGTAGAGGTCGGTGAGAGGGTCGCACACGATGACAGCAGAGACTCCTGCTGCATCAGCACTACGGAGGATAGCTCCGAGATTACCAGGTTTTTCTACACGCTCTAACACTACATATAAGCCTTTTTGCGTATTAATAACCAAATCGTTAAGGCTTTGATGTGGGGTTGTTACTTGAGCAATGATTCCTTCTGTTGACCCACGATAAGCTATCTTCTCATATACATAAGGTGAGACGAGGAAGCGACTGGTCAAATGCGAGAGGCTAGAGACGAATGTTGAAAGTTGGGGAGCCAACTCTTGGCACCAGAAGACGGCTTCGACTTTAAGACCGGCATCGATACAATGCTGGAGTTCACGTTGTCCCTCAATCACGAACAGGCCGGACTTCCTCCGTTCAGATGATTTCTGCTGCAGCGCCAGCAATTGTTTGATGCGTGGGTTTTGTGCGCTGGTTAACACTTCTTGTTGCATATTGCCATATCGTTTATTGTCTGCAAAATTAAGTAATTAATTTGAAATTGACAAATATTTATTAATAGTCAATTGTCAATTATCAATTATTTCGTACCTTTGCACTCGAAAAATGCGATTAAGCCGAACATAATGCCAAGCGGAACCTGAGTTGGCCGAAGGTTGCTAGGACATTTTTGAGGCGTAGCATTTTGCGTGAAACGAATTTAAGGTAAAAAAGATACAAAAAGGTATGCAAGACATCAGAAATATTGCAATTATCGCACATGTTGACCATGGAAAGACAACCTTGGTGGACAAGATGCTTTTGGCTGGTAATCTATTTAGAGAGAATCAGCAGACAGGTGAGTTGATTCTGGATAACAACGAGTTGGAACGTGAACGTGGAATAACGATTCTGTCAAAGAACGTATCGATTGTTTACAAAAATACGAAGATTAATGTGATTGACACTCCGGGACACAGCGACTTCGGTGGTGAGGTGGAGCGTGTGTTGAATATGGCCGACGGATGCATCTTGTTGGTGGATGCTTTTGAGGGTCCTATGCCTCAAACCCGATTTGTGTTGCAGAAGGCATTGGAGATTGGCCTCAAACCTGTTGTGGTTGTGAATAAGGTCGATAAACCCAACTGTCGCCCAGAGGAGGTGTACGAGATGGTATTTGACTTGATGTGTTCATTGAATGCCACAGAGGAACAGTTGGATTTTCCAGTAGTATATGGTTCGGCTAAGCAAGGTTGGATGGGTGAAGATTGGAAAGCTCCTACGAACGACATCACTTACCTCATGGACACAATCCTCAACACTATACCTGCTCCGGAACGTTTGGAAGGCACACCTCAGATGTTGATCACATCGCTCGATTACTCTACTTATACGGGCCGTATTGCCGTTGGACGTGTACATCGTGGTACGTTGCGTTCAGGACAGAACATTACAATCTGTCATCGTGATGGTTCAATGGAGAAGACGAAGATCAAGGAACTACATACCTTCGAAGGAATGGGGCATAGGGCGACAGATGCTGTAGAAAGTGGCGATATTTGTGCGGTGATTGGTTTGTCGAACTTTGAAATTGGTGATACTATCTGTGACTTTGAAACACCAGAGGCTTTGCCTACCATCTCTATCGACGAACCTACAATGAGTATGTTGTTCACTATCAATAACTCGCCATTATTCGGTAAAGAAGGTAAATTCTGTACCAGCCGCCATATCCACGACCGTCTGCAGCGTGAACTGGAGAAGAATCTGGCCTTGCGTGTAGAGCAGAAGGAAGGAACTACTGACCAATGGATTGTGAGCGGACGTGGCGTGCTGCACCTCTCAGTGTTGATTGAGACCATGCGTCGTGAAGGTTATGAATTGCAAGTAGGTCAGCCACAGGTCATCTATAAGGAGATCAACGGAGTGAAGTGTGAGCCTGTTGAGGAACTGACAATCAATGTTCCACAGGAGTTCTCTAGCAAAATGATTGATATGGTGACACGTCGTAAAGGCGATATGTTGTCCATGGAGGCACAAGACGACCGTGTAAACATAGAGTTTGAGATACCTTCAAGAGGCATCATTGGATTGCGTACAAATGTATTGACGGCTAGTCAAGGTGAGGCTATTATGGCGCATCGTTTCAAAGAGTATCAGCCTTTCAAGGGCGAGATGGTTCGTCGTGTGAACGGCAGTATGATAGCCCTTGAGAGCGGTACAGCATTTGCTTATGCCATTGACCATCTGCAAGATCGTGGTAAGTTTTTCATCTTCCCACAAGACACGGTGTATGCTGGTCAGGTAGTAGGTGAACATGTCCATGAGAACGACTTGGTTGTGAATGTGACAAAAGCGAAACAACTCACAAATGTACGTGCATCTGGTACAGATGAGAAGGCACGTATTATCCCTCCAATTCAGCTTTCACTCGAAGAGGCATTAGAGTATATCAAAGAGGATGAATATGTAGAGGTTACACCTAAAAGCATGCGTATCCGCAAGATCATTTTAGATCATCTTGAGAGAAAGCGTACAAACAAGAACGAGCAGTAAAAACTGCATATTGCGTAAAGTAAAGTGCAGTTTTTTTGAGAGGTTTTTGCACATAACGATTGTTTTGTGTGCGCAAATCCCGAAATAATTATGAGTTATGCATTCTGCATTATGAATAAATTTGTAACTTTGCAGCGCAAAAAATAATCGAAAAGATTTAAACAAAATAATTAATTAACAATTAAAAATTTAAGATTATGTCTGAAATTGAATCAAGAGTAAAAGCTATCATCGTTGATAAGCTTGGCGTAGACGAAGCAGAAGTTAAGCCAGAAGCAAGTTTCACTAACGACCTCGGTGCTGACTCTCTCGACACTGTAGAACTTATCATGGAATTCGAGAAAGCTTTCGGTATCAGCATTCCAGATGACCAGGCTGAAAAGATTTCAACAGTAGCAGATGCTATCAAGTACATCGAAGAGAACGCAAAATAATTGTATTTAGCAACAATAACCATTTACGGTGCTCCGCTCTTTATATTTAATAAGGTGTGGTGGACAGTAAATGGTTTTTTAATTTTAAAGATATGGAATTAAAAAGAGTCGTCGTAACAGGTATCGGTGCCGTATCTCCACTAGGAAACACAGCAACTGAGACTTGGGAGAACTTGAAGAAAGGTGTCAGCGGATGTGGCCCGATTACTCAGTTTGATGCTTCTGCATTCAAAACACAGTTTGCTTGCGAAGTAAAGAACTTCGATCCAGCACAGTATGGCATCGACCGTAAGGAAGCTCGCAAGATGGATCGCTACTCTATGTTTGCTCTTGCAGCAGCAAAGCAGGCAGTAGAAGATGCAGGGATCGACCTCGAGAACGAGGACAAAAATGAAATAGGTGTTATACTTGGTGTTGGTATTGGTGGTATTCGCTCTTTCGAGGAAGAGGTATCAAACTATGCTATCAACGGCCCAACTCAAGGTCCTAAGTATAATCCGTTCTTCATTCCAAAGATGATTGCCGATATGGCAGCAGGTTTGGTTTCTATTCAGTATGGCTTCCATGGACCAAACTATGCAACAGCATCTGCATGTGCTTCTTCATCGAACGCATTGGCTGACGCATTTAACCTCCTACGTCTGGGTAAGGCAAACATGATTCTCTCTGGTGGTGCAGAAGCTGCTATTACAGCTTCTGGTATCGGAGGATTCAATGCTCTGCATGCCCTCTCAACCCGTAATGATGATCCTCAGGGAGCAAGCCGTCCATTCAGCGCAAGCCGTGATGGATTCGTAACAGGTGAAGGTTCTGCCATCATCGTATTGGAAGAGTTGGAACATGCAAAAGCTCGTGGTGCAAAGATCTACGCAGAGATGGTAGGTGCGGGTATGTCAGCTGACGCACATCATATCACAGCTTCCCATCCAGAAGGATTCGGTGCTAAACTCGTGATGGAACGTGCATTGAAAGATGCAAACTTGAAGCCAGAGGATGTAGATTACATCAATGTTCATGGAACATCTACTCATGTTGGTGACATCTCTGAGGCAAAAGCCATCAAAGAAGTGTTTGGTGAGGCAGCTTACAAGCTTAACATCAGTTCAACGAAGTCAATGACAGGTCACCTTCTTGGTGCTGCTGGTGGACTTGAAGCTATGGCAACCATCCTCGCTGTTAAGAACGATATTGTCCCTCCAACTATTAATCATACTGAAGGTGACAACGACGAGGAAATCGATTATAAACTGAACTTCACATTCAATAAGGCACAGAACCGTACTGTCAATGTTGGTATTAGCAACACTTTCGGTTTCGGTGGCCATAATGCATGTGTTGTATTCAAAAAGTATAACTAATTGTGAATCTCAGTATCGAGAATACAATTGATCGTGTAAGGCTCTTGCTCCGTAAGGATAAGGAGCCTTACTTACGATTGTATAACATTATGGGGTTCTATCCTCATGACCTTTCACTTTATCGAGTGGCTTTGATGCATCGTTCCACTACATCGACCAATCGGAAGATGAGGCATGTCAACAATGAGCGTCTTGAGTTTCTGGGTGATGCGATTCTTGGAGCAGTCGTAGCAGATATTGTTTATGACCGTTACAAGAAGCAGCAAGAAGGATTTCTGACCACCCTTCGTAGTAAGATTGTGAAGCGCGAGACCCTCAATGAATTGGCCGTGAAAATCGGGCTAGACAAACTTGTCATCCACTCTGAGCGTATGATTGCTGCTCATAATAACTATATGAACGGCAATGCGTTCGAAGCATTTATAGGTGCAATCTATATGGATAGAGGGTATGAATATTGCATGTATTTCATGAAAGAACGCATACTTCAGGACTTTATCGATATAGACAGAATGTCGAACAAAGAGGAGAACTATAAGAGTAAGATTATTGAGTGGTGTCAACATTATCAGTGCCAGTTCGACTTTGTAGTGACAGACGAAAAAATGGAATCGGGCAATGCTCCTAAGTTTTTTTCGGAGGTGCGCATTGAGGATGTTGTATGCGGAAAAGGTACTGGTTATTCCAAGAAAGAGAGTCATCAGCAGGCGGCACAACAGGCATACAGAAAAGTACAAAGTGATGTTAAGTTCGTGAATATGTTGATTGATAGACGTAATCAGCGTATCAATGGGAAAAAAGAGGCTCAGCCACAGCAATCACAAAAGCAACAATCCCAACCCCAGCAGCAACAACAGTTACAAAGGCAGCAACCTCAATCACAACCACTACAACCTAAGCAACCTTTACAACAGCCACTTCAGACATCTTTGCCAGAAGTGAAGCCTGAGACGAAGAAGACAAGAAGAAGGACGAAAGAAACGATTGAAGTAAAGGAGAAACCTGCAAAGGAAGTTAAACCGGTGAAGAAGTCAACGGCAAAAACTGAGGAAGCTAACCCTGTAAAGGTGGCAAATCCTGTAACAGAAGAAGCACCCCAGAAAAAGCCTAGAAGACGCACAAGTGCTGTTAAGAAAACAAAACCGATACCAGAAGAATAAAGAGAATCAGAACAATGAACCTAACACCAATCATCAATAAACTGTATTTTGCCCGACGTGCTAAGGCAATTGCTAATTATGTAGGTCATGCAGAGGAACTGCAGATGCAGACTTTGCGTTATTTGCTACGCTCGGCTGCAAAGACAGAGTGGGGTGTGAAGCATGGGTATTCCGACATCCATACATATGAGGACTTTACT
Organism: uncultured Prevotellaceae bacterium; assembly: GCA_947303695.1. Lineage (GTDB taxonomy): Bacteria > Bacteroidota > Bacteroidia > Bacteroidales > Bacteroidaceae > Colivivens. The sequence goes on from CAMYYX010000004.1 coordinate 27,588, forward strand.
GCTCATGTGGATATCAATACCTACGAAGAGTTGAAAGGCTATATTCAGCGCATGAGAGAAGGACAAAAGAATGTGCTGTGGAAAGGACGGGTCAATTGGTTTGCAAAGTCATCAGGTACGACAAATGATAAGAGTAAGTTCATTCCTGTCAGTAAAGAAGGTCTGAAGAACGTACACTATCTGGGAGGTACTGATTGTGTGGCTAGTTACCTTAAGATTAATCCGAAAAGCAAGTTATTCGCTGGTAAAAGCTTGATTCTAGGAGGTAGTCATGCTCCTAATCTTAATACACCGAATAGTTTGGTAGGTGACCTCAGTGCCATCTTGATTGAAAATGTACCATCTTTGGTCAATCTCACCCGCATTCCTCCGAAAGAGATTGCTTTGTTAAGCGATTTCGAAGAAAAACGTGATAAAATTGCTCATTATGCGAAGAATCGGAATGTGACCAACATCAGCGGTGTTCCTTCATGGATGCTCTCTGTGTTGAAACGGATGATGGAACTGATGAATACCGACCGATTGGATGAGATATGGCCAAACCTCGAAGTGTTTTTCCATGGAGGAGTGGCATTTACTCCGTATCGTGAACAATACAAGAATATCATCACGCTCTCGGGCATGCATTATATGGAAACGTATAATGCCAGCGAAGGATTTTTTGGTATTCAAACAGACCTTGAAGATCCGGCTATGCAGTTGATGATTGATTACGGCGTGTTCTATGAGTTCATTCCGATGAGTGAGTTCGGACAGGAGAATCCGACGGTATTACCGTTATGGAAAGTTGAACCGGATGTCAATTACGCAATGGTAATCAGTACTTCTTGCGGATTGTGGCGTTACCTCATAGGGGATACGGTTAAATTTACTCAAACCGACCCTTATAAGTTTATCATTACTGGTCGTACCAAGCATTTCATCAATGCGTTTGGAGAGGAACTGATTGTTGATAATGCAGAGAAAGGACTTGAACAGGCTTGTATTGCTACAGGTGCATTGGTAAAGGACTATACAGCAGCCCCAATCTTCATGGATATTGACGCTAAATGCCGTCATCAGTGGTTGATAGAATTCGCAAAACATCCTTCAAACATCAATGAATTTGCCACAATTCTCGACCGTTCGCTTCAGGCCATCAATTCTGACTATGAAGCGAAACGATACAAGGATATTACTTTGCAGCCTTTGGAAATCGTCTTAGCCAAAGACGGATTGTTTGACGAATGGTTGAAGAGTAAAGGTAAATTGGGTGGCCAACATAAGATTCCAAGGCTCAGCAACAGTCGCGAGTACATCGAGGAGTTGATTGCAATGAACAGAAGTGAGATTTGAAATAGTAAAGGAGTTAAGATGAAAGTTGGAAAGGAATATTGGACAGGAGATGAAAAGAAAGTATTTTACTTTCTCTTAGGTTTTTGTTCCCTTCTCTTCTCTTGTGCAAATCTAGGAGCACCCGATGGGGGCCCCTATGATGAAACTCCTCCACAAATCATCCATACAACTCCTGAATATGGTGCGACAGGGGTGCTGCCTCGGAAGGTTGTCCTTGAGTTCGATGAGAATATCAAAATAGAGAATGCTGCAGAAAAGGTGATTGTGTCTCCTCCTCAATTGGAACAACCCGAAATTAGTGCTTCCGGTAAGCGTATTACCATCGAACTGATGGACACATTACGTGAAGGCATCACTTACACAATCGACTTTGCTGATGCAATCGAGGATAATAACGAGGGCAACCCCATGGGTGACTATGCATTTACATTTTCAACAGGAGATGCGATTGACACGATGCAAGTATCGGGATATGTGTTAGATGCACAGAATCTGGAACCTGTCAAAGGCATTGCTGTTGGCTTGTATGCCCTTGATGATTCATTGTCCCAACTTCCCGACTCAGTATTTAAGACCAAGCCATTCGAACGTATTTCACGCACGGACAGTCGAGGCCATTTCGTTGTGAAAGGTCTCAAGAGAGGACGTTTTCAGGCTTATGCCCTGCAAGATCAGGATCAAACCTATTCATTCACACAGAAATCAGAAATGTTGGGATTCAACAACGAGGTATTCACACCGAGCAGCAAACCCGATCTGCGTCCTGATACTGTGTGGCATGATAGTCTTCATTACGATTCTATCATCATGCGAGGATACACGCATTTCTATCCCGATGACATCGTGTTGCTGGCTTTCAACGAAAAACTGACAGATCGTTATCTTTTAAAATACGAACGACCCAATTTGCGTGAGTTTTCCCTGTTTTTCACAAGCGGGTCTGATTCTTTACCCGTCATCCGAGGATTGAATTTCAATGCTGATCAGGCTTTCGTCATAGAAAACAATCAGGAAAACGACACCATACATTATTGGATACGAGATTCCCTCATCTACAATCTTGATACATTGGAATTTAGTCTCTCCTATCTGGGCACCGACACTTTAGGACAGTTGCGCGAGCAATGTGATACCATCTCGTTAGTATCTGTAATATCGAAAGCAAAGGCCGATAAGCAACTCAAAGAGGCATACGAGAAATGGGTGAAGGATTACAAGAAAGAGTTGAAGAACGAACGGAAACGTGCAAAGGCGGAAGGTTCGCAAGCGGGTGACGATAACGATGAGAACAAATCGAAAAAATCGAAAGATAATGACGAAGACTTAGAGATTCCTCCGATGCCGGAGGAGTTCCTCGATTTCAAGACATCGAACACATCGCTCGACCCGGATAAGAATTTCGATTTCTTGTTCAACGACCCCATCGATACGGTCTTTCAAGAAGGTATTCACTTCTTTGAAAAGGTCGATACGGTACTTCAGCCATGTGATTTTGTGTTCCAGCAATTGCCTACACCCCACAATGCCTATCGCTTGTATGCAGAGTGGATACCAAGTCATGAATATGTGGTTGACATCGACACAGGTACATTCGTAAGCATCTATGGCAAACGTAACGAAAGTCTGCGCCGTGTCATCAAAGTCAAGAGTCTTGACTCTTATAGTGCCTTGTTCATCAATTTGAGAGGGGTGGATTCTTGTGCTGTCGTCGAACTGTTAAACAACGATAAGGTGGTGAAGAGGGTAACGGCAGATGGTAGT
>CAMYYX010000005.1 GCA_947303695.1 uncultured Prevotellaceae bacterium
CGCAAGAACCACCATAGCCTGGGTTAGCACCGTAGAAGGTTGTACTGCCACTACCTATACCAGCAGCTTCCCCATAGTCATTATTTTTACTTTTAGCCCAGAGTGAGCCGGTACCGTCAATAGTGAGCGTCTTGTTCATAGGCACGAAGATGCCGGGGTAGCCATAAAAGAAATTACTCACACTATCTTTTCCCTCGACTATGATTGTTGCATTTCCCAAGCAGGTAAGTCCAGCACATGGATGTTCTAAATTAATTTGATTGCTCATAATGACAGCATCACGTAGCGTTACCCTCGCATCTTCTGCAATCAGAATCCGTACAGTTTCCTTCAGCTTGCCCGTCACCACATCGCCATTCTGCAACGTGAGGTCAGCAGTGACTGTAGACAAATCAATGATTGAAACCACTTTGTCATCATCATCCTCTGAGCAAGCCGCGAAACCCATCACAAGAGCCGCAGCCATCAATAAGAATAAGTATTTCCGTTTCATAAGCTTGGTTATTAGTATGTTGTTTTCGTTCGCAAATATAGTACATTTCCCCGAAACTGCCAAACTTTTCACGCAGAATTGTAAGCATCAGGCAAGAAAAGAGCGGGAAGCTGCATGGCTTCCCGCTCTATGTTTACTCCTTATTTATATATATAGAGAGAATCAACGGCGTGCGTTGAGCCACTTCTCCAGAGTGGCGAGCATCTCGTTGCGGTAGGCGAACCACTGTCCGAAGCCGTATCCGTGACCACCGTTAGGGTAGACGAAGAGGGCGCACTCGTTGCCAGCCTGCTTCATGGCCGTGTAGTAGGCAACGGCATTGGTGACGGGTGGCACGAGGTTGTCATCGCTCGAGAGAACGAGGAATGCAGGTGGAGTCTCGCGTGGTTTCACTTGAAGGTTCGTTGAGTACTCACGAACGAGGTCCGCATCTTTCAAACCTTCTTTGCCGAGGAAGTTCTCGCAAGAGTTCTGGTGAGAGACCTTCTCGTCCATCGATATGACGGGGTAGAAGAGGATGGAGAAGTTAGGACGCACGGCTGGTGCCGATTTGGTTGAGATGACCGAAGCCAGATGTCCGCCGGCCGAGAAGCCCATGATGCCGACCATCTGTGGGTTGATGCCCCATGCGGTGGCTGAGTCGCGTACGATGGTGAAGCCTTTCTCGGCATCGCTGATGGGGATGGTACGGTCGCCCTTAGGCATGCGGTAGTTGACAACGAAATAGGCAATGCCGTGTTCGTTCATCCAACCCGATGCCAGTGTGCCTTCGTGCGAGTTCGATAGAACGGAGTATCCGCCACCTGGAATGCCTACGACGGCTTTTCCGTTCGGTTCCTTCGGTAGGAAGCACACCATTTGTGCCGATCCGTCGGGAGTGAGGTTCAGGGTAAATTCACGTGCTGTCTTGTCGCTTTTCTGTTGCTGTTGTTGCGGTCTGCCCATTCCGAACATGCCGCCGAATCCTTGTGCCATTGCTGCTGTCGTGATGCAAAGTAATCCGACTGACAGACCAATTTGTTTTAGGTTGAATTGTTTCATAAGTAAAAAGGAATTAATTAAATTGTCTATTTGTTTGATAGTTTTTTCATGGAATTGTTTAATCGGCATCTTCATCTTCTTCCCTCGATTCTGCCGCAGGAGCCGCCTCGTCGGTCTGCGATTTGTCAGGCAGTTCGCCTTCGATTTCCTTGAGGGTGGTGCCGTAAGTGGTACGGAGCACGCGGAACTCGGTGCGGCGGTTGATGGCATTGCAGATTTCCTGCTCATCGTCCTTCAGTTTCAGAATATACTCCTCGGTGAGTGTATCGCCTTCGTTGAGGAACTTATGTGTGTCGGCTAGACGTCGTCTGACAACTTTCGGACGGCTCTCGCCATAGCCGACAGGACTGAGACGGTCGGCCTTGATGCCGTGTTCGATGAGATAGTTAACCACCGACTCGGCACGTCGTTGGGAGAGGCGCTGGTTGTAGATATCCTCACCCTTGTAGTCGCAGTGAGCCGCCAACTCTATGGTGATGCTGGGATTCTCGTTCATCATGATGACAAGGCTGTCCAATGCATTGGTCGAGGCTTCGGTGAGTGTGGCCTTGTCGAATTCATAGAAGATGTTGTTGATAAGTACGGGAACGTTGATTGGTGGCAGTGGGAACTGCATGACGTACTCTTCGCTCTCTTGTGAGGGTTCGACCATGATTTCCTGCTTAATGTTCAGGTAGCCTTTGCAAGTGCCGAGGAAAACGTATTTGACATTCGGTTTCAGCACCATCGTGAACGAACCGTCGCCTCGCACGCTCAGCTTCTCGTTCGTTCCGTCGTTTCCTACCACATAGACCAAAGCTTCTGGCAGTTCGTAGCCGTCCTTCTCGTACAGCCAACCTGTAACGGTTTGGACGATTTCTGGCAGTTCGAAGCTGTAGATGTTCTCCCAACCTTTGTTTACGTCGCCACGACTTGAACAGAAGAATCCTCTATTGTAAATGCCTTCGAAGGTCATGCCGAAATCGTCTGCGCTGCTGTTGAGCGGATACTGTTGGTTTTCGACAATCCATCCTTTGATGCTGTCGGGAGTAGCCTTGAAAATGTCGAGACCGCCCATTCCTGGAAGTCCGTCGGACGAGAAATAGAGGTCGCCATTAGGTCGGAACGATGGGAACATCTCATTGCCGGGTGTGTTGATGGTTTGTCCCAGATTCTCCACACCTCCGAATCCTTCTTTTGTGATACGAGTACGCCAGATGTCGTAGCCACCTAATCCGCCCGGCATATCGCTCACGAAGTAGAGCCATTCGCCATCAGGACTGACAGCGGGATGGGCGTATGAGGAGAGGGTATCCTTGCTGATTTCACACTTCGCCGGCTGTCCCCATGAGGCATCGGAACGAGTGGAACGGAATATCTCAGCGTAACGAGGGTAGGACGGGTCGGAACTGCAACGGGTGAAATAGAGGGTCTTTCCGTCAGGCGAGATGCAGCTCACGCCTTCATCATATTCTGAGTTGATGGCCGATTCAATCTGCTCGGGTTGCTTCCATTTCTTGTTCTCGTCCTTCTTTGCGTAGAACATATCAGCGCATTTCACGCCACTGATGCCGCTGAGGTCGTCGCCCGTCGCATCCTTGCGGGTGGAGGTGAAGATGATTTGGTCGGCATCATCGCCGAAGAGCATCGGTGAGTAGTCGGAGCGTGAGGAACTGAACAGCGCCTCCTTCTTCACCTGATAAAGGTTTGGGTTGGCTTTCCACAGAGGAGCCAGGTCACACGACTGCAATCCAGCCATTGCTAGCTGGTTTGTCTCGTCAATGTCGAGAAACGCGGTAAAACTTTCACGTGCTCCTTTATAGTTTGCCAGTTTCAATTGCTGGAACCCTAGACGGAGTAGGGCGGTAGAGTCGGTGTGGTGGTAGCGAACAGCATTCTGAAATGCCTGCATAGCCTTCTGCGGATTATTGATGTGTTCGTAGCAAAGACCCATGCGGAACGAACGGTCAGCACGCAAGGCTTTGTCCTTTGTCGGGATACGCTGGTACGACTTCTTATATTGCTGTGCTGCCTTGTAGTATTCGCCCATTGCGTAGAACTGTTCACCTTTCTTGAAGCTGATATTCTCGTTGCTACAAGCCCAGCAAAGAAACGTTACGATCAATATGATGAGTATGTGGATATTCTTTCGCATATTATTCTAAACGTAAAAACTTAGTTTTTATTGCCTATGAGCCACAAAAAAGTTGCCCAAACCGAAGTCTGGGCAACTTTGCTATTTGTACTCTCCCCCTCGGGGGAGTTGGAGAGGGGTTTATTTACTTCAAGAAGTACTTCTTACCATTAATGATGTTCACACCCTTCTGAGGAGCTGACATCTTCTGACCAGCAAGGTTGTAGATGCCTGAAGCGGTCTTGTTAACCTTGATTTCAGAGATGCCGTCATCTACAGATGGTCCGTAATAGATGAGGTGAACATAGTTGATGTTCATGTAGTCGTTAGTAACTGATTTTGGCTTGTCGATACCAAGAGTAAGCTTGCCGTCTTCAGGAACATTGATTTCGATGCGAGTGATGTAATAACCAGCTTCGAACCAAGCTACATAAGCACCTGTGTTGTAAGGAGCGTACAGAGTCTTACCGTTCAGTGTAATTGTATTTGCTCCAGAACTTGCTAAGCTCTGTTCGAGCGCATACTCACTGTTGCGGTGCAGATAACCGATGACAGTAGTGTCGGAAGTAGTTCCGAATACCCATGCATTCTTGTCGCCTTCTGGATCAGCCTCGTAACGAGATGCATCGCCAGCAGGATCACCTGCACGATAAGCACCCTGAGCTTCGATGACATACTTACCAGCAGGCAGACCTACGACTGTCTGATAGAGGTGAGATTCGCCTCCGTATGAGCTGAATGTATTCTGCTTGTAACCATTGCAAGAACCGCGATCCCATCCAGGAACATTCTTGTCTGAGTTACCAGTATCCTGATCGAGGTCTGGGTTGATCATTACACAAGAGTAGTCGATTGGGTTCTCCTCTGATGCTTCACCTTCTGGCAATCTGAATGCAGTCACGGCGCGACCTGCAGCTGTGATCAATGCTCTGCACTCTGCATCGGTCTCACATCCTGTCATCTGTACTGCCTGCAAATCGTTCATCAGTTTGATAGCATCATCTACTCTATCCTTTGGTGCAGTTTCCATAAACTCAAGGATAGCATTGTTGAGCAGTTCGATGGTTGACTCAAGTTCTTCGTGCAACTTAACAGAAGCCTTGGCATCTTCGATAGATGTGAAGAATGCGCTGATGCATGACATCAACTTATCTTCGCTTGCAGACTTGATGGCTGCAATTGCATTGGCCATGTTGTCACGTGCTTCTTTTGACATAACAGAACCCTCGAGTTCATCGGCAGATTCCTGTAACTTGTTTGTTACAACAGCAACTGCTTCAGGATCAACACCTGCATAGTAAAGATGGAAGTTGTCGAATGTTGAGTAGCAAGCATCACGTGGAGCAGATGGCTCACGAACACCGAATGTCAACTTACCATCGTCAACTACATAACCGTAAATGGTATTGAGGTAGAGTTCCTTCTTTTCACCGAATGCCTTAGCGATGTCAGCACTACTTGCTGGAGCCCACTTGCCTTCTTCGAACTGATAAGAACCACTGCTGAGTTCCTGATCGTAGTAGTCGTCGAATGCGTTCATGAGAGGGCTTGAGATGTTGTTTACATAAACCTCAGCGCAGATGTCACCAATGTTGCCGGCAATATACTCTTCATAAGCTGTGCTCTCGCTTGCTGTACGATAGTAACCCTGAACAGTCAGCTTGTAGATACCAGGCTTCAAACCTGTGATGGTCTGTGAGCAGTCGTATGTGGTGTGATAAGCAGTCACAACAGGGTTGCCTGTGTTCATAGCCTTCACGTCGGCTGAGTTCTTAGGATTCCAAGTCCAACCAGTGTTACCCTTGTTGAAGTCTGGGTTGAAGATGAGGGCAGTCACTTCGTCGCCTTGCTTTTCATTTTCAGCAATGTACTGAGCAACCTTATCATAGATCTGGCTTCCGATGTTTGCACAATAGTCGGCATCGGCAGCACCGTCTTCGTATTTGCTTTCCATCTCCATCAGGTCATCACCGAGGTCCTGTGCCAGAGCAGGGAACGAACCAGCGAGTGCTTCCTGATAGTCTGTTACGTCAGCAATAGCTGCTGCCAATTTCTCGTAATCCTTTACAGAAGCAACGAGGGCATTGTAAGCTGCTTTCAAAGCTGCAATCTGCTCTTCGAATCCGTCAACAGCGTTCTTTGACTTGTTCATCTCTTCTGCAAATGCTTCCTTCACTTCGCTGTTTGCGAATACATCATCAAGGTCAGGATATTCACCTTCATACTGTTCTACCAGACCTTCCAATACTGGCTGGTTAGGATCGGTTACTTCACCGTAGTAAGTGAGTACGAAGTTGTCGGCTGCAATCCAGCTTGCTGTGGTTGATTCTGTGAGGAATCCAAGTTCGATGTCGCCTTGCTCGTCGAGTGCGAAGGTGATTTCGAAGTGCTGAGGCATCTGATCGTCTGTTGCTACCTCACGACGGTTCTCTTTCTCTCCGCCCTTCACATACATATAAACACCTGTTACAGCTGGTGCACCTGCCTTCTGGAATACAGCGATGGCATCGCAACCAATCTTATACTTACCTGCAGGCATGTTCTTCACGATGGTGTACATCTTACCGTCACCCAACTTGTTGGTGTCGACATTGTAAGTAGGACGCCATGCCTGGATGAAGTTGCTGATAGCTACTTCGCCGTTCTGGTAGCTGTCACCCTGATAGCCGCTTGCGCTTGTCGAAGCAATGTCAACAGTCCATCCTGTAGCGTCGCCTGTCTCGAAGTCAGGATTCGTCATGAACGATGTTGCATCCTTCGGATTTGAGTTCGAAGCTCCAACGAGCTCTGTACCGATTCGGTAGTTGTAAACATCTTCCTGCAACTGTGTGTTGGCTGCATCGAGCTGTTCTGCAGTAGAAGCAGTGTTGTTGTAAACAGTTTCTGCTGCTGTTACGCTTACTTCTGGATATGTCTCCTTTACAAATGCGATATAATCGCCCAACTTAACAGCTGCGTTGTAGTTTGTTACAGCTGTCTGGTATGCATCGTATGTTGCCTCTGGGATGAATGCCCAAGTGATACAAGCGTCAGTGATTTTCTCGTCAGACAACACGTCGATCATAGGGGTGAGGGCCTTACGCTGACTATCTGTCCAATCTTCGTCATAGATGTTGAATCCCATGAACGAATAATCCTTCAGGGACTTCATCTCGGCAGTGAATTCAGCGGTATTGCTTTCTGATACCTTGAACTTGTAGATGTTGCCGTCTTCCTTAATCATTTCCCAAGCAGGATAGGCATCTTCTTGGTTTGCATAGTCGACATACATTCTCAGTTCGTCAACAGCAAACACTTTCTGCCATGAGTCGCTGTGCCAGTTGATGATGTAGACAGATTTACCATCCCACTCCTTGGTTATCGTTCCGGTCTCGTCCTTAAGTTCATACTTGGCTACGAATAGTCTGTGACCAGTAGTGTTGATGACAGCATGGGTGTTCCAAGTCTGGCCAGTGTGCGTGTCGGCACGACCGTTAGTCAGGAAACCGTCACCTTCGATGTTGTAAAGATAATAATAAGTAGTGTCGCCAGGGGCTACACTTGACAACTTTACGTCGGCATAGTCAGCCGAAGTAATTTTCGGAACTATCCATCCCTGGGCAAACGCCATCGTTGCCACGAACGAGATCATCCCTAACAAAAAGAATTTTCTTTTCATGATTGTTTCGGATTTTAATTAGGTTATCACTAAGTAATTTTTTAATAGTTGGTCTGATTAATATGTGGCAAAGTTATATAAAAATCTTTAGATTGCAAGCATTTCGACATGTTTTTTCATAAAAAACATCAAAAAAAGCGCAAAAAGAATCAAATCTCATGCGCTTTTTGAACTATTTCCGTTAGAGTTGGTTACTCCGAACTCTTAACTAATTCCAACGTATCCGTTGCAATCATCAGTTCCTCGTCTGTTGGGATGACGCATACGGTCACCTTGCTGTCAGGAGCACTGATGATATCCTCGGTGGCACGAACAGAATGGTTCTTGTCTCTGTCCATCTTCACGCCAAGGAATTCCAACCCGTTGGTGGCACCTTCACGTACTTCCCACTGGTTCTCGCCTGCGCCACCTGTGAAGAGGATGATGTCTACACCACCCATCGCTGCTGCATACTGTCCGATGTATTTCTTGATGCGGTAGGTGTACATCTCCTTGGCCAGACGCGCTTTGTCGTTTCCTGCTTCGATGGCAGCAAGGATGTCGCGGAAGTCGCTCGACGCTTCGCTCACACCGGCTAGTCCTGATTTCTTGTTCAGAAGGTTGCTGATGCCTGCTGTGTCGAGCCCCAGCTTGTCCATGAGGAAGGTGACAGCTCCAGCGTCGATATCACCACTACGGGTACCCATGATAAGACCTTCGAGTGGCGTAAGACCCATTGAGGTATCCACACACTTGCCGTTCTTCACAGCTGCGATGCTGGCTCCGTTACCGATGTGGCAGGTGATGATTTTCTGTGTTTCAGGTTTCACACCCAGGAACTCGCATACACGCTGGCTGACATAACGGTGGCTGGTTCCGTGGAATCCATAACGACGTACGCCGTATTTTGTGTATAACTCATAGGGAAGGGCATACATGTAAGCGTAGTCGGGCATCGTCTGATGGAAGGCAGTATCGAACACACCTACTTGTGGTACATTGGGCAGACAGGCCTTTACAGCATTTACACCCTTGATGTTGGCTGGGTTGTGGAGTGGTGCAAGGTCATTACAACTTGCAAACACCTCCATTACCTCATCGTTCAACCGCACGCTCTTGTTAAACTTCTCACCACCATGTACCATACGGTGACCTACAGCCTCGATTTCGTCGAGGGATTTCAGTACAGCGGTCTCGCCTTCAGTCAGGCACTTGAAGATGAGCTGCACACCTGCGGTATGTTCAGCAATAGGTTGATCTATTTGTATCTTCTTACCATTGAGTTTTACTTTGATGAACGAGTCGGGCAGGCCAATCTTTTCGATTCCTCCCGATGTGATGACCGACTTGTCGGTCATGTCATATAATGCATATTTTATAGAACTGCTGCCACAGTTGAGTACTAATATTTTCATTGTTCTTTAATGACTTATGTGTCGTTTTATTGTGCATCCATTGCCTGACAAGCGGTGATGGCAACCATCTTATAGATGTCGTCCACTGAACAGCCTCGACTAAGGTCGTTTACTGGTCGTGCAATACCTTGAAGTATCGGACCGATGGCATCAGCATTACCTAGTCGCTGTACCAGTTTATAAGCGATGTTACCTACTTCGAGACATGGAACCACAAGTACGTTTGCTTTGCCAGCGATGTCGCTGCCTGGAGCCTTCTTCTGTCCTACACTTGGTACCAAAGCTGCATCAGCCTGCAACTCTCCGTCAATCTTTAGATTTGGAGCAAGCTCCTTCGCCAAACGAGTAGCCTCTACTACCTTGTCTACCACTTCATGTGAAGCACTTCCTTTGGTCGAGAAACTCAGCATCGCTACGCGTGGGTCTGCAAATCCTGCTACGCTCTTCGCTGTCTGAGCCGTACAAACAGCAATCTGAGCCAACTGACCTGCATCGGGCATTGGTGTAACAGCAACGTCACCAATGACCAATACACCATCTTCTCCGTATTGTGGTGTCTGGGTAATCATCAGCATCGCACCGCTCACACAAGTGATGCCAGGAGCGCATTTGATGATTTGCAGAGCAGGACGTAGGGTGTCTCCTGTTGTTGAAAGGGCACCGCTAATTTGTCCGTCGGCATCTCCACTCTTGATGATGAGACAACCGAAATAAAGAGGGTCAAGCACTTGTTCACGAGCTTTCTCGATGGTCATGCCCTTCTTCTGGCGGAGTTGGAACAGCAATTGTGCATATTCTTCCGTCTTCTCCGATGTAGCAGGATCGATGATAGTAGCTTTGTCCATATGCTTCAGCCCTAACTTATTTGCGTATGACTTAATCTCATCGGGATTGCCGATGAGAATGATGTCGGCGATATCGTCGGCAAGCACGCGGTCGGCAGCCGTGATGGTGCGTTCCTCCATGCTCTCAGGGAGCACGATACGCTGCTTGTTTGACTTTGCGCGTTCGATGATTGATTCTATTAATGACATATCTTTTTTATTAATAAATATACACAATGATTATAGACCGGTCTTGAATACGCGAATCACAGCTGAATTAAATCCGGCATGATCCATTTCGTTCAGACCCTTGATGGTGTAACCGCCAGGGGTAGTTACACGGTCGATAGCTTGCTCTGGATGTTCACCCGTCTGGTGCAACAACTCGGCGGCACCCTTCATGGTCTGGATGGCAATCTTCAGCGCATCAGGTGGGTAGAATCCCATCTCCACACCAGCCTCAGTCTGTACTCTGAGGAATCGCATAACATAGGCAATACCACACGAAGCCATCAGCATACCGGGAGCTACCAGTTTCTCAGGACAAACAAATGTGTCGCCCACAATCTTGAACAATGCATCTACTTTATTTATTATAGATGTATCCACACCTTCTGCAGCACTGATGAACGTCATGCTTTCGCAGAACTCTGCTGCGATGTTAGGGATAACGTAGAATGTTGCAGGTATTTGGCAACCGTTGTTGCGCAACATGTCGCCAATCTGCTCCAATGTGATACCGGCAGCTAACGAAACCAATGTCTGTGTGCTCTTTAGGTTACCCTTGATGTCCTTGATCACTGTCTCCACCTGCCAAGGTTTCACTGCGATGATGATGACATCAGCAACCTTGATGGCATCGTTGTCGTCCGTTGTAATGTCGATGTTAGGGCAGTCGTCCTTGATCTTATTGAGTTTCTCGATATGTACTCCAGAGACCGTGATGTTGATGTCCTTACCACGTTTGCTCCATCCTCTGACCAGTGCACCTCCGATGTTTCCGGCACCGATAACTGTTACGTTCATGATAATTCGTTTTTATAATTTTCCACAAAGGTACGAATAATTTGCAATTTACCGATTTCCTATTCACCATTTTTTTCGATTTTAAACTATTAAACCTGTAAACTATTAAACTTTTTCCTATTTTTGCATGCGAAAACATAGATTTTTCTCTTTTCACTTTTCGTGTTTCGTTTTTATTTACTACCTTTGTCACCGCAAAAGAATTAGATTATTATTTTTATCAAACAAAGAGTATTATGGCTTACGTAATTACAGACGACTGCGTTATGTGTGGAACATGCGCAGGTGAATGTCCATCAGAAGCAATTTCTGAAGGCGACGGCAAGTATGTTATCGATCCAAATGCCTGTGTTGACTGTGGCACATGTGCTGACGCTTGTCCAACAGGTGCTATCACACCAGGGGAATAACGATAACCTCGCTACAAACAAAACGCCATTGGCTCATCAGCCCTTGGCGTTTTTTCATTCTTTTCTTCGTCTTTTCGCAATAAATCGTGTGTTTTTACGTTTATAGAAATATGAAATGTATGAAAAGGAATGGTGGACTGTGGATGCTCCTTGTGCTGATGGCATTCACCGGATTTCTGCTCATGATGGGTGGAGGCGGTGTGGCATGTGCTCAACCGAGGAAGCTGATGAACCGCCCATATATAGATCAGCGTCCGTTCCACTATGGGTTCCATGCGGGATTGCATGTGCAGGATATTGAGTTCACGAACAACGGATATATCGATGCAAACGGTAATCAATGGTTTGCTGATGTACCGAACTACGACCCAGGATTCACAGTGGGTATCCTTGGTGAACTGAAATTGCATAACAACATCGCATTGCGTGTGATTCCTACGATGCATTTCGGTGAGAAGAACACGTGGTTCTATAACCAGACAACGGGTGAGCACCAGATTCAGAACATGAAGTCGACATATATCTCCATCCCTATTGATCTGAAGTTCACGGCCGAGCGTTTCAATAACTACCGCCCTTATGTGATGTGTGGAGTGAATCCGATGTACGACCTCACGGTGAAGAAGCAGCGTAACCTGTTGTTACGCCCGTTCGATTGTTTCCTTGAGGTGGGATTGGGTTGCGACTTCTACTTGCCTTATTTCAAGTGTATCCCCGAACTGAAGTTCTGCTTCGGCTTGTTGGACATCATCAATAAGAAGCGTAAGGACCTCACCGATCCTGCGTTGACAAACTTTACGCAAGGGGTGGATCGGGGGCAGAACAAGATGATTGTGCTGACGTTCTATATCGAATAAGGCGAATGGGCCTTGATTTATTCCAAGTACTTGCTGAAGTCGACGATGTGGATTTCGGTGGACTTCTTTTCTTTCTTTGGTTTCTCAGCCTTCACTTTTTCTTCCTTCACTTTCACGGGCTTCTCTACTTTGGGCTTTTCCTCCTTCACTTTCTGAGGCTTCGTAGTCTTTACCTTTGTTGGCTTTGCGACTTTCTCCTTCTTATTCTTACTTGTCTTTGGTAATGCTGGTGCTGCGGTGCCTGCAAAGTGCTGACGTACGGCTGCTATGATGGCTTCGTGTGATGGGCGTGAGGTGATGTTCGAGATTTCCTGAACGGGAGCGCTCTCGTTGCCGAAGCGGTCGGTTGCGGTCACTGCATAGAAACTTTTGGTAAGGGCTCTTCCTGCTATCTGATAGCTGGTGGCCGGGATACGCTGTGCCAGCAGGTTTTCTGCTTTGGTCACATCTACGGGGTAGATGTTGCTGCCGTAGATGTTGAAATAGACGGTTTGCCAGCGGCCTTCGGTCATCGGTTCGCGGAAGTTCCAACGGATGATGCCGTCTTTATAATAAAGGTCGGTCGGTTGAGCGGGTGCGATGGTGTCGGTCGACCACGTCATGCGAGTGGTGAGCGCAGGGTAGGGGAAGAACTCTTCGCAAGCGGTGTCGTAGATGCCTTTCTGGTTGCGAGTGAGATAGTCGCTGCGATAGAATGCGATGCCGCCCATTCCTGAATTGCGGACGGTGTGCATCTCAGCTCGTACGTCGTTGAGTTGCCACTTTCCTTCGCGTGGATCAAGGAAATAGATGCCAAGCCCGGCAGCGATGGGATGTCCGTAGCTGTTCTCTGCCCAGTCGTAGACAAAGGGGTAGAAATGGTCGCCCTGGAAGTACATCATGGGGAAGAGCATATCCTGTATGTTGTCGCGCAGCCAAGCTTGCGGATCTTGATATACACCATCGTAACAGTCCCAACCTCCTGAGCGATAACGGGTGAGGCTGCGGTACTTGCCAATAGGGCTGCTGCTGAGTTTCACCCAAGGCTTTACGGCTTTCACTTCGTCGTGGACACGGCGGACGATGCGGGTGATGTTGTCGCGCTTCCAATCAGCTTTTGTCATTCCTGATGAGGCTTTGTAGAGGTTTTCATCGCTGAATCGGTACTGGCTTTCAGGGTAACGGATATAGTCGAGGTTGATGCCGTCGACATCGTAGTGCTCCACGATTTCACGGGCGATCGAGGCAATGTAGTCGGCTGTGCCTGGCTGTCCCGGAATCATGAATACCTCGCCACCAACGGTCTTGGTAAGGTTGGCATGATGGCGTGTGACGGACATCGTGCCGTAGGAGCGTTGCCGTTGGGCTGTACCGAGCGGGATGCTGACGAGCCACGTGTGGAGTTCCATGCCGCGACGGTGACATTCCTCGATGGCAAAGGCCAGTGGGTCGTAGCTGGGAGCACGGCCTGCATGTCCGGTGATGGTCTCGTCCCAGGTCTCGATGGCCGATGGATAGATGACGCTACCTCGGACACGTGTCTGTAGGATGACCACGTTGATATTGGCTCGCTGCAGCTTGTCGAGGATGGCGATGAGTTCCTGCTTCTGACGCTGTGTGCTCGTTTCATCGGTCGCTTTGGTACGTGGCCAGTCGATGCCTCCGATGGTGGCCAGCCACACGGCTCGCTCCTCACGCTTCGGGTAGTCGACATCGAAAATATTCTGTGCCGAAGCTACTGCCGAGAGCAGGAAAAGTATCAATATCCATATGTTGTTTGCAATCTTTCGCATCGTATTTATTAATTTTGCTGCAAAGTTACAAAAAAGTTTAGAGTTTCGTGCCCGGAGTTTGGAGTTTTTTTCGTATCTTTGCACAAATTCTGAAGATTAAGCATGAAGAAATCCATTTGGCTACCCATACTCCTTCTTTGCGCCGGAGCCGCAGTCTATATCTACTCAGGCATTGAGTATAATGCATGGGTGGAGAATGTCACTCTGATGATTATCGACGTGGTCATCTGCGTGCTGCTCCATTTCATGTTGAAGAAGAAGGAGGCTTATGAAGACGAAAGAAACGGTAAAACAAAATAGACAATGAAGAAATTACTTTTGGCTGTGTTGCTCACAGTGGCAACCACAAGTGCTTTTGCACAGTTTGAGAAGGGAACAAAGTACGTAGGCGCATCGCTTACAGGTTTGAACTTGGCCATCAACGACCGTCAGCATCTCTCGTTCGGTCTCGACGCCAAGGCAGGTTATTTCATCAAGGACTACTGGATGGTCGAGGGAACCTTCGGCTGGCACACCTCGCGTACTCACCTCGACCGTTGCCAGATTGGTGCCAAGCTTCGCTATGCACAGGTTGAGAACGGATTATACTACGCTTGCGGACTGAAGTATCTGCACGAGCGCAAAAGTTTCAACGACCTTCAGCTCACACCCGAACTGGGCTATTGCTTCTACCTCAACCACTACATCTCGGTCGAGCCTGCTATGTACTACGACATGAGTTTCACCAACTTCTCGAAGAAGAGCGAGGTGGGACTGAAAGTAGGAATCGGATTTTACTTCTAATACGTAAAAAGGATGCGCCGCAGCGCATCCTTTTACTTTGCCAAAGATTTCTATTATTTCACCGTTCCCGTATAGAAGTCGGTGATGGCGATGATTGCACGGGTACATACCGGACAGAAGTCATCAACTTCGTTCACGTTCATGCGGCACAGTTCGGCTGGACGGTAGGCTCCGCGGGCCATGTAGCCGGCACCCTCGAAGACGCCGACGCGCTGAGTTTTCTCGTTCAGTTGAGCCGTTGTCATCTCTCGGCGAGCGGTGTTGTAGTCTGTAATGGTAGGTGACGTAGGAACTGGCGTTCCAGCCTTGATAAGGTCTTTCCATTTACGGTCGAAGTCGCGGAGCGTGGTGATGTTCGGCTCCCATGGTTCGGTGTCGGATGGGTACCACTCGACGTGGTTGTCACCATAGTTGTATTCGTCGGCCAATCCAGCATAAGAGTGTCCGAATTCGTGTACTAACACCTGCTTAAAGGTAGCGTGGTCGCTCGATGAGCACATCCACTGGTTGTAGATACCGCCGCCACCGTAGCGTGGCGTGTTGATGAGGACGATGATGTGTTCGAACGGCACGCCGCTCAGCAGGTCGAACAGACGATGAACAGCCGATGTGGTGAGGTAGCGGTCGCTGTAGAAAGTGTCGTAGTGCGAACGCAGCACGGTGTCGTGCCAGATGCCACGGCCCGGCTCCGAAGGTCCGCTTTCGTTCGACACAGCCCCTACGGCAACGACGTTGAAGCGGTCTTTCATCGATTTGAACGGCTCGTGACTGAAGATGGCATCGGCAGCCCGCTCACAGTCACGGTAGAATTTATCCATTTGGTCGGCAGTATAGCCCTCAGCAACGATGGCGAGGTCGACACATTGGCTGATGTCGCCGCTCTTCACAATGTAACGATAGGGGATGCCGTTGTCACCAATGGGACGAATCAGGATGTCCTTTGGGTCAACATGATGTGTCATCACCGTCGTCACCTTATTGTGATTGTCCGTGAGGGTGATGCGTATATCAATCGGCTTCTTGGGGAACGGGATGTTATAGCTGGCCTCAAAGGCACGTCGAAGTTGCGTCGCTTCCGTTTCGTTGAGCCACTCCTGGAAAAGGGTTGAGAAAGTGTGGACATAGATCAGTCGGCCCGATGCGCTGTCGAACACGTTGATTTGTGCGTTTCCCAAAAGGAACGTCTCGGCCAGTCGGGCTCTGCGTCCTGCCCATCGCGGCTGCTTGTAGAGTTGGCAAAGTTGGATGTACTGTGATGTGCTGTCGCCTCCGAACACATAGTCGAGACGGAGGGTGTTGTCTTCGAAATACTCGTCGAAGTTCTGCGCAGCGGCAGGCAATGCCAGCGCAATGAGAAGTGATAAGATAATTTGTTTCATATTGTTGGGAATTATGCATTATGAATTATGCATTATGAATTATATAATGTCTCAGTGCTTGCCCCGTATAGCTTTCTTTGCATTGTGCCACCTGTTCGGGTGTGCCTGCATAGACGATGTAGCCACCCTCGGCACCACCTTCAGGACCGAGGTCGATGATGTGGTCGGCACTCTTGATGATTTGCATGTTGTGCTCGATGATGAGGATGGAGTGGCCGCGTGAGATAAGCGACTGGAAGGCAGCGAGCAGTTTCTTGATGTCGTGGAAATGGAGACCTGTGGTAGGTTCGTCGAAGATGAACATCGTGGGCTTCGTCTTCTCCTGCGACAGGTAATAAGCCAGCTTCACACGCTGGTTCTCACCGCCCGAGAGGGTAGAGGATGCCTGCCCCAATTTGATATAACCAAGCCCCACGTCCTGCAGCGGCTTCAGCTTACTGACAATCTTCTTTTGCCCGTGCTCACCGAAGAACTCGACCGCCATATTGACGGTAAGGTTGAGGATGTCGTGGATGTTCTTTCCGTGGAACATCACTTCGAGGATGTCGTTCTTGAAGCGGCGGCCATGACACGACTCGCATTCCAGTACGAGGTCATTCATGAACTGCATCTCGACTGTCACGGTTCCCTCGCCCTTACACTCCTCACAACGACCACCCTCTGTGTTGAACGAGAAGTATTGCGGCGTGTAGCCCATCTGCTTGGCGAGTTGCTGCGAAGCCATGAGTTTGCGAATCTCGTCGTATGCTCCAATGTAAGTCACAGGGTTGCTTCGTGAAGAAGTGCCGATAGGATTCTGGTCAACAAACTCGATGCTCTCAATCATGCCGACATCACCCTCTAATGCCACAAACTGTCCGGGACGGTCGCACACACGGTCCATCTGACGCATCACTGCCCGATAGAAAATGTCGCGCACCAATGTGGACTTACCGCTTCCGCTCACACCCGTGACAACGGTCATCACGTTTAGTGGAATCTTCACATCGATACCCTTCAGGTTATTCTCCCTCGCACACCTAATTAATATATAATTGTTCCACGGACGTCGGCTTGTCGGAACATCAATGGTCTCGCGATGGGTGAGGAAGTCGAGGGTGTGGGATGCGACATCGCTTTCCTTGATGCTGTCGTCCTTCGTTCCCTGCCAAACCACTTTACCTCCGAGGCGTCCGGCATCAGGACCGATGTCAATGATGTAGTCGGCGGCGCGGATAATCTCTTCGTCGTGCTCTACGACCACGACAGTATTACCGAGATCGCGCAACTCTTTCAATACCCTGATGAGTCGTTGGGTGTCACGACTGTGGAGTCCTATGCTGGGTTCGTCGAGGATGTAAAGGCTTCCTACGAGGCTGCTACCCAAACTGGTTGCAAGGTTGATACGTTGGCTTTCGCCACCCGACAGCGTGTTACTCAGGCGGTTGAGCGTCAGATAGGACAGACCTACATCCATCAGGAACTGCAGGCGGTTGTTGATTTCCACCAACAGACGTTTCGCAATCAGAGCATCGTGCTCGGAGAGTTGCAAGTCTTTGAAGAATTCATAGAGGTCGGCAATCGGCATCTCTACTAATTCGGTGATGCTACGTCCACCAACCTTCACATAGTTAGCCTCACGTTTCAGACGGGTTCCGTGGCAAGTAGGACAGATTTCCTTTCCACGATAGCGTGCAAGCATAACACGATACTGTATCTTGTATTGGTTCTCACGCAACATATCGAAGAAACGGTCGATGCAAGGAATATCGGCTGTAGGGTTTCCCATCGCATCAATGGCTCCGTGCCACAGGAAGTCTTTCTGCTCCTGCGTGAGGTTATAATAAGGTTCGAAAATAGGGAAGTCGTATGAGGATGCGATGCGGCAGAACTCTGTTTTCCATGCACTCATCTTATCACCTCGCCAGCATAATACAGCACCTTCGTAGACACTCATCTCCTGATTTGGAATCACGAGCGATTCGTCGATGCCCATAATCTTGCCGAAGCCTTCACACGTAGGACAGGCTCCGATGGGAGAGTTAAAAGAAAACATGTGTTCTGTGGGTTCCTCGAACATCATTCCATCGGCTTCGAATGCCAGCGAGAAGAAATGAATGGTTTCTTTCCCGTCGTTCAGGAATTTCAAGATACACTGGCCTTCTCCTTCGTAAATGGCAGTCTCACACGAATCGACCAAGTGACTGATGTTGGCTTTGTCGTCTCTGACCGTCATACGCGAGATAATCAGGCAAGTCTTGCCGTCGATAGTGTCAGTAAGCGATAGTCCCTGTTTGTCGTAGGCTGCAATCTGTTCTGTTTCCGATCTTCCGTTTCGGCAAATCAATGGGCAAAGCACCATGAAACGAGTGCCTTCAGGGTAGGAGTTCATACAGTTGATGACATCCTCCTGCGTGTTTTTCTTCACTTCCTGTCCGCTGATGGGCGAGAAAGTATGTCCCGCACGTGCAAAGAGCATGCGCAGATAGTCGTAGATTTCCGTTGAAGTACCTACCGTACTACGAGGATTGCGACTAATGACTTTCTGCTCGATGGCAATAGCAGGTGGTATCCCCTCGATGAAATCACATTCGGGTTTTCCCATCCTTCCCATGAACTGACGTGCATAGGTGCTGAGACTTTCAACATACCTGCGCTGTCCCTCAGCATACAGAGTGTCGAAAGCCAACGAGGACTTACCCGAACCACTCACGCCCGTGATGACCACGAGTTGGTTGCGGGGAATCTCTACGCTGATATTCTTCAGGTTGTTGACGCGAGCACCTTTGATTTTGATTGAGTCCATAGGGGGAATGGGGCAAATAAGGTCTAAGAGCCTTATGGAACTTGATGATTATAGCAGGGCTGCCATCTGTTGCTGGACTTCTTTTGCTTTCTCTGCAGCAACTTCAGCAAAACGATTGGTATTGTCTGCATAGATGATGGCACGTGAAGAATTGACGATGAGTCCGCAGTCTTTTGTCATTCCGTACTTGCATACCTCTTCCAGACTGCCACCTTGGGCTCCTACACCTGGGACGAGGAGGAAATGATCGGGCGCCACTTTACGAATGTCTTCGAACATCTTGCCTTGTGTGGCACCAACTACATACATCATTCGGTCGGCACCAGCCCACTGCTGACTCTTTTTCAGCACTTTTTCAAATAAGCGTTCGCCGTTTGTGTCTTCTGTCAGTTGGAAATCTTGACTGCCTTTATTGCTTGTTAACACCAATACGATGACCCACTTGCCAGGATATTCAAGGAATGGGGTCACACTGTCTTCACCCATATAGGGCGCTACCGTCAGTGCATCTACACCCATCTCTTCGAAGAAACAGCGAGCATACATCTTAGATGTGTTGCCGATATCGCCACGTTTGGCATCAGCAATAATGAAATGGTGTGGATAATTTTCCTGCAGATAGCGAATGGTCTTATCGAGACTTTTCCATCCGTCGAGTCCACCACACTCATAGAAAGCGATGTTGGGTTTGTAGGCAACGCAGTAGGGTGCTGTGGCATCGATGATGGCTTTGTTGAATGCGTAAATGGGATCGTCGCAACTCAGTAGGTGCTGGGGAATCTTCTTGATATCAGTATCCAGTCCTACGCACAGAAACGAGCGCTTTTCCTTGATTTGCGAAATAAGTTCTTGTCTGTTCATGCTTGAGCGTTTAAAACTTTATATCTGAATGATTTTGCAAAGTTACTAAAAAGTTTTATCTTGACGTATGTTAAGACGCTGTTTTTTTGTTAGAATCTATAAAAAAAGATTGCTTATCTCGCGATAGGCAACCTCATACTAACCTTAAAATAAATCTAATACCATGAAAAACACGGTGCAAAGATACAACATTATCTTAATAACTAACAAGAATAATTGAATAAAAATGCACCGTATATGTTGTCAAACATAATATTGCTTAGTTTATTCTACATAAAGTACCAGTCCTTTGAGATATTCGCCCTCAGGATGAAAGATGTTAATGGGGTGATCAGCAGGCTGATGTAGTTGGTGTAGAATCCTAACATTTCGTCTGGCTTGTGCGGCAGCAGTGAAGACGGCAGTACGGAAGTTATCTTTTGTCACTACTTGCGAACAACTGAACGTGAAGAGGATGCCACCCGGTTGTATTTTTTCCAGTGCTTTCTGGTTGAGGCGCGAATAACCTTTAAGGGCATTTCGAAGCGCATCCTTGTGTTTTGCAAATGCTGGTGGGTCAAGAATGATGAGGTCGTAAGGTGTCGTCATATTGTCGAGAAACTTAAAGGCGTCTTCGGCAAATGCCTTGTGGCGTGTGTCATTTGGAAAATTGAGAGCCACATTTGCTTCCGTCAAATCAATGGCTTTTTGTGAAGAATCGACAGAATGGACGAGTTGTGCACCTCCTCGCATAGCGTAAAATGAGAATCCTCCTGTGTAGCAGAACATATTGAGCACCTTGCGTCCGTTAGCATAGTGCTCCAAAAGTCTGCGGTTCTCGCGTTGGTCAACAAAGAAACCTGTCTTCTGCCCTTTGAGCCAATCCACGTGGAACTTGAGTCCGTTCTCGATAGCGATGTCTTCCGTACTACCACCAAGGAGGAATCCGTTCTCCTGACCTAAGTCAGCTTTGAATGGGAGAGTGGTTTCTGATTTGTAGAAGATATTCTCTATCGTATTACCCATCACTTGTTTCAGTGCCTCTGCAATTATTGTACGGTCAACATGCATTCCGACCGAATGTGCTTGCATAACAGCGGTCTTTCCGTAGATGTCGATGACGAGTCCTGGTAAGTTGTCGCCTTCTCCGTGAACCAAACGGTAGGTGTTGTTGGTGGGATTGTCGGCTACACCAATACTCCGCCTTACATCAAGAGCTGTTGCAAGTCGTTTCTCGTAGAACGCTTGGTTAATGGGTTCCTGTTGAAAAGAAAGTACACGCACCATGATGGAGCCAATCTGGTAATGGCCTGTGGCTATAAACTCTTGGTTGTTGGTATACACAGCCACTACTTCACCTTCTTCGGGCTCTTGGTCAAAATGGCTGATAGCTCCTGAGAATACCCATGGATGAAATCTTTGCAGAGACTCTTCCTTTCCACGTTTAAGATAGATTTTCTTCATGTTCTTGTTCGCTTACGGCTGGATTGTCAGCCTGTGTTTCTGATTCGTTTTCGCTTTTCGTAATAATGATATGATAATCATGGCTTTTTTGAAGCCGTTGGATTTCGTTATGGATTTGGATGCACGCCCAAGCATCCAATGCTGCATAAGCTTTCTGGGCATCGGTGAGGAAGTCTGCTTCCCAGTTGCTCAGTTGTTGCCGTTTGCTGATCATCTTGCCAAACAGGTTTGCATAGAGCTTTTGCAGGCTGTAGTCCTCAATCCCGATTTTTGTTACTTCATCTTGCACATCAACGAACGTGCCGGTTTTGAATTGGCGGCGTTGTTGCAACCCGTGGATATCATCTTTCCAGGAAAGTGCCACCTTGGTAATCGTTCTGTCTTCCAAAAGGCGTACGATAGAGTCGGGGAGACCAATATGGTTAAGCCGGAACAGGAAACAAGTGTCATAGGTCGATACTTGTAACAAGGCTACTTTGTGACTCATGTGGCGTTTGAAAACAGGACGGGTCTCTGTGTCGAACCCAAGGATAGGTTGGGTCATGAGATAGTTCACGGCCTTCTCTGCGTCACGCTCCGTGGTAATAGTGTAGATACGTCCGGAGAATACTTCCTTGGGCAGGGTGGCAATGCGCTGTTTGTCGAATTTGTCGTATATTGTCTTAGTCATCAATGTCTGTTAAAGAGTACTTCACTTCGTGGATGGCACGAAGTACGTTTACAAGTTTTTGTCCCCATTCGGTCTTGAAATATTGGTTGCATTGTTCAAGTGCACTCATCATCTCGTCCTCCACACCTTGTTTATAAATATAGACGAAGTTCTTGATATCCTGATAGATGTCTGCAAGATTTTCGCTGATGGTCATGAGAATAGGCTCATCGCTGTACTTCATGTCATCCACAAACACATCGAGATAGTCGTCCTTGTCGGCCATGATGTAGGCAATGTTGTTGCGAACGATATCGTAGTTCTCTTCTGTGACATAGTCTGATAGCATGTTGTCAGCGTAGGTCTCATACTGAGGAAGCAACGACCCTTTCAGATAGAGGAGTGGGAGCAGTTTGCTCATCGTGTCGACAAACGATTCTCGGCTACGTTCCTCGGTATCTTCGAGGTATGCACAATATTGCACAGCTACAGTGACGAACTCTAAAATGTCACGTTGATATAGGGGATTGTCTTGATTGTTCATTCTTGTTCTTATGTGAATTTAATATCAGTAATTACGTATGCACCTACAGCTTCATTCAACCTTTGAACCAGCGCAGTACGATTCATCATTAAATCGCTTTTCAATGCTGCAGATTTGATTTTCACGTGGAGCGTCTGGTTTTTGATGACCAGATCGCTTGTTTGCCGGTTGATGGCTTCGCCCATTACTACAGGCCACGACTCGATGAGCCGATGCTGGTTGAGCGGCGTTTCCAGTCCTTGTTCACGAAGAAACTCGTTCAACAGGTTGGTGATTGATTCGGTCTTACTACGTTTCATAAGTCTCTCTTATTCGCTGATGATGCCTCCTTTGACATTGAAAATCTTGTAGTCTCCATGCGACCGTTCCAGGATTCTGTCGAGATTCTCGCGATTGGTGTCTGTAATGAACAACTGTCCGAATGCTTCGTCTGATGCGAGGTCGATGATTTGTTCCACACGCTTTGCATCGAGTTTGTCGAAGATGTCGTCGAGCAACAGCAAAGGCGTCGTTTTGCTACCTGTCTGTTTCAGGAAGTTGAACTGTGCCAGTTTCAGACTGATAAGGTATGTCTTGTTCTGCCCTTGTGAACCTTCCCGTTTGATAGGGTAGTCGCCCAGTGTCATCGTGAGGTCGTCTTTATGGATGCCGTGCAGGCTGTAGCCTACTGCTCTGTCTTTTGCTCTGTCCCGTTGGATGATGTCAAGAAGAGGTCCGCGTTGACAATGACTGATATATGACAAACCCACTTGTTCGTGATTGCCCGAAATGCGTGAGTAATAATCCTGAAATACAGGGATAAACGTTGTGATAAATTCGTTGCGCATCTTGTAAATCGGCTCGCCACATTGTGCCATCACTTCCTCGTAGGCGGTCAATATCTCTTCATCGGGCTCCTCTTCCTGCTTCAGCAGGATGTTACGTTGTTGTAGGGCTGCATTATACCGCATCAGCAGGTTCATGTACGTAGGATTGTATTGGGAAATCACGATGTCCATGAATCGTCTGCGCTCATCGCTCCCTCCTAGTATCAGCTCATGGTCGTTAGGCGACACCAGAATCAAGGGGAGCATTCCGATATGCTCAGCCAGTTTTTTATAGGCTTTCTTGTTGCGTTTGAACTGTTTCTTTTGGTGCAACTTCAGTCCACACGACACTTCTTCGGTATTTCCATTCAGGTCATACAGTCCTTGAATCATGAAGAACTCCTCTCCGTGTCGCACGTTCTGTGAATCTATCGCATTCGTCGCACTCTTCGTGAACGAAAGGAAATAGATGGCATCCAGCACGTTGGTCTTTCCCTCGCCGTTACTGCCGATAAAGCAGTTGATGTTGGGCGAGAAGTCCAGTTCGGCTTCCTTGATGTTCTTATAATTGAGGATGGTAATGTGATTCAGTATCATGTTGTTATTTGTATTGTACCGTAATAGCTTTGATTCTTTCGCCTGGTTCACCGACTCCTGCTTCACGAGGGAAATAGACAGGCATGTCTTTCTGAATGGGCAGAATACGGAGGGTGAGGCTCTTGGTCGTTTCGGGCAGTCGCCACAGACCATATTGGAATTCCTTTCCGTTATAGAAATTATCATCTATGAGCTTGTCTCCATCGTATAGACGGGCACAGTCTCCATAATACAGAATGCGTAGCAGACCTTGATGGTTCGCCGGTAGGTCGATGGTGTAGGCTGCTGCTCGCTCGAAATCTGCGTCTGTAGGTTCTTCTGCCACCTTGTTCACTCCGATAGTGATGGTTCTCGATGGTGCTGCCTCACGTACTTTGTTGTATGGGAGCGTTTGTTCTTTCGTTGCTGTCTGAGGCTCCTCGAGGAACAACTTTCCTGCTGTGTCCGAGTCAAGCAGGTAGATGTTCTTGTAGACAGGTTGTGCAGTCCCCTTGGGTTTCAGGTTTTTCAGCACCTTTCCGTCTATGGCAATCTCTGTCGGGATGCCCTTGATCTGTTCCAGATAGATCTTCCCGTCACGTTTCGCAATCAGTTGGGCGGTTGCATAGCGTATGCCGTCAATATTGACGGGGAAGATGCATGAGGTCTTAGCGGGAATGGTAATGGGTTTCTGAGGAAACTTCACACCACACACTTCGAACTGAACATCCGTCTTGGCTTTCAAGTCTTGGAATCGTTCGTAGTTGTTGATGAACACAAACGCACTTCCGTCCTTTTCTCGATACGACCAGCGAAGGAACGAGTCGTCACCCTGCCTGATGTTCTGTGGATTGGGATAGACGGCTTCCATCGGTGCCAATTCGGTCGCATAGTCGTTGATGAATAGGTGGAGCTTACGCAACAGATAGTAATGCGGATTACGTTGCCCGAACTCGTTGAGAGGTGCCTGGAAGTCGTATGTCTTCACAGGCAAGTCGTTGTAGTTCGTAGCTACGGTTCGCTGGTTTTCGTTCAGATACGTCAGTTTTCCTTCGGGATTAGTGCCACCATGATACATATAATACCCCAACAGATTGCTGCCGCTTCCTAGTTTCACGATCGCCATCGAGTAAGCATCCTCGGGGTATAGATAGACACGGCGATGATAGGATGTCATCATGCCTCCACCCAGTTCACAAGTGAAGTAGGGATACTGACCGACTTTCTCCTGTGTGCCGTTTGAGTTGTATGTCAGTTGTTCGCTTGCAATAGCACTCGACGTACGGCCTTCATGGAAGTTGAATGCTTTGTAGTAGTCCCCAGCTCCTTCTTTGGTGCTACGGTCCCAAAATCCGTCAGCATAGTCGCCGTAGAGCGGAATCAGTTCACCGAACGGTACCGGTGTTGATAACTCAGGCCAGCCGGTTCTTGTGTAGAAGGGTAGGTCGAACCCGATGTTCTTGGCGATCGTCTTCAGCGTTAGGAGATATGAACCGCTACCCCGATATTCGTTGTCGAATTGGGCAGCGATGACAGGACCTCCGTCTTTCCATTGCAGTCCCTGTACTTGCGTGAATATCTGTCGGTAGTAGCGTTCGGTCAGCGAAAGGAACACCTTGTCTTCACTGCGTGTCTTGCATCCTTTGGTGAAAACCCAGTCGGGAATACCGCCATTTCGTGCTTCACCATGACAGAACGGACCTATACGTAGCACGACAGGCAGTTGCTCTTCTTTACAAATCTCAAGGAATGTACGCAGGTCACGCTGTCCGCTCCAGTCGTATTGTCCCTCAATCTCCTCGATGTGGTTCCAGAACACATAACACGCAATCATACTGATGCCGCCCTCTTTCATCTGATGGATTTCCTGTTTCCATTCCTCAGCAGGGACACGCGAATAGTGTATCTCACCCATTGCGGGTATCACTCGCAATCCTCCGATCATCAAGCTGTGAGCATCCCATTTCACGGACGCACCGAGTTTCTGGTCATGTTTCAGTAGGGTGTTCAGGTAGCGTTCGTCCACCTTGAAGGCTGTTCCGTGACGGATTCCTTTCGGAAAACTCACCTCGTCCGATATGTCTGTCCATGTGTGTCCATGATCAGTCGAGCGTACAGCTCCATAGCGTCCGTTCCTGTACATATCAAAATAGACATACAGCGTATCGCCTACATAAAGCGGAGCAGGACCTTCAGCCCAGTAGTTGCCTGTGATGGGGGCCGACACCTCAATGGGGAACCCCTTTCTGATGTCCATTGTCCGGGTCACGCGTATGTTTTTCTCTGCAGGTGCCGAGTTCTCGTTCTTCACCACCATGATCAGTTCCTTGGTGACAGGATCTTTGGCGATAGCCGCATCAATGGCGCTGAACGTGGGGTTAAAGAACATGCTGGTTTTCGTGAACGATTTGAAATCCTTGGTGGTCGTGTAGTAGATGCGGTGATTCCACTGCTTCTCCGATTCGCTGGTTGGTACATAACTGTGGCGGTCTGGAATCGTGGTTGCCCAGAAGATGTAGAACGTCTTCGATGGTTCGTCGTAGAACAATTCTGGAGCCCAGCAATTCCTCGATGTAGGCTCATCTTTCATGACAGGTATGGCCACCTGCTCGCTCCAGTGAATGAGGTCTTTCGATGAGGCGTATCCGATGATCTGGTCGTTCCAACTCGATGTCCATACCATGTGGAAGGTGCCGTCAGGACCCTGCACGATACTTGGATCACGCATCAAACGGTCTTTCCCCACGGTTGGTGCCATCAGCGGCTGATTGTCGTTCAGCGCAGTCCAGGTCTTCCCATCATAGCTGTAAGCGAGATGCAATCCGCTGCGCTCTCCTCTGAAATACGAGAAGAGATAAACGTCTTTCGCAAAGCCCGGGATGGTCATCCCCATCAGCATCGTCACTGTTAAAAGAAGTCTTATCGTTCGTTTCTCCATAACTCATCGATGAATAATTGGTGCAAAGATAGTAAAAAGTTTAGAGTTTAGGGTTTAGAGTTTAGAGAAAATGCAGAAAATAGTAAATAGTAAATCGTCAAATAGACAAAAATACGTTTAAGCCGAGTAAAGAACAAATAAATTTGTTTTTTCGAGGCGTAGCATTTTGCGCGAAGCGAAATAATTCTTATCTTTGCAGTCGAAATCGCGGTAATAGCTCAGTTGGCAGAGCGTTGGCTTCCCAAGCCGAAGGTCGCGGGTTCGAGCCCCGTTTACCGCTCAACAAAGCGGAAGCAACCTTACACAATTTCCAGTTTTCGGATGTAACACACATTTAATTTGTTATAGCTATGCTCATTACCACTATTGTCATCGTAGCCATCGTGCTGTTCGGCTGTATCATGATGAGTTCTGTGCAGATCAGTCACATCAACCGTGCTGCTGTTGCCATGTTCTGCGGCGTCAGTGCATGGGTTGTCTACATGCTGCATGGGTCAGACTTTCTTGAATTGATGGGCTATCCCGACTATCAGCTGATAGGGCAGGCCGATGATTACATCGCAACGAACGTCATCGTCAAGTACATCAACGAGGCGTGTCAGGTCATCCTGTTCCTCATTGCGACCAATACCATCGTGGAAATTATGAACAACAATGGTGTGTTTGATTCGCTCATCCGTTGGTTGCGCACCCATAGCAGCCGCCTGTTCCTATGGGAGCTGTCGCTGCTCACATTCATCATCTCTGCCAATGTGGACAACCTGACGACCGTTGTGCTCATGATGACCATCATGGACCAGATCGTCAGTTCGCGTCAGCAGAAGATCATCTATTCATGCGTCATCCTCATCTCCGCCATCCTCGGAGGTTCGTTCACCGTTATCGGCGACATGACCTCGCTCATGCTCTGGGTACATGGAGTTGTCACACCATCCGCCTATGCTGCAGGTCTCATCCTGCCGGTATTGGCGAGCCTTTGTGTGTTCAACCTCCTTATCTCGCGCATGTTGGTAGGGCGTGTCGAGGTGTCGTCGTTCATCAACCGTTACGACGGCGACGACTCGTTGCTGCGACCCTGGCAGAAGGTGCTGCTGCTGTTCATCGGTATTGCAGGTCTTTGGTCCATCCCTACGTTCCACAACGTGACCAAACTGCCGCCGTTCCTTGGCGCACTCTGTGTGTTGGCACTCATCTGGTTGCTCGAGAGCGCGTTCACCTTCAAGCGCAATGGTAACCGCCTGTTCATCCAGCATAAATACATCCGCAACACCGAGTTCATCGGCATGAGACTCATCCTCTACTTCCTCGGCGTTTCGCTCATGGTGGGAGCATTGGTTGAGTGCGGTGCCTTGAAGTTTGTCAGCGACCTCATGACAACCCATCTCCACAATGTCTATATCTATGGTGGTGTCATCGGTGTCATCTCCAGCCTCATCGACAATATACCGTTCGTGATGGTAGGTCTGAACCTTTTCGAACAAGACGTCCCATCGATGGCATCCGAATTCATTCAGAACGGCACCTATTGGCAACTCCTCTCCTTCTGTTCCGCACTCGGCGGTTCGCTGCTCTATGTCGGAACATTGGCTGGACATGCTGTGGCCGAGGTGTCAAAGATCAGTCTCGGCTGGTATTTCCGCCACATCTTCTGGCGAGTGCTCCTTGCATGGCTTGTCGGAATGGGCGTATTTTATTTAACACATTAATCCCTTTCTTCTTTCTATGGAAAAAAACAGATGGGGCATCATATATGGATCCAAGGTAGGATTGCCACAGTCGCCAAAGCGATGGTCGGCCATCCGTAGCTATATGGAGAAACGAGGCGTACAGTACGACTTCGTCCAGTCCGAAGGCTATGGGTCAGTCGAACGCCTGGCAAAGATGCTGTGTGACAACAACTACCACACTATCGTCGTGGTCGGCAACGACTCGGCACTCAACGAGGCGCTGAACGGCATCTTCCGGTCCGATCAGCTGCCCGACGACTTTGCGCTGGGATTGATTCCCAACGGCATCGGCAACGATTTCGCCCGCTTCTGGGGCGTGGGAGTCGACGACTACAAACGCACCGTCGACCGCATCATCGAACGTCGCACCCGGGTCATCGACGTAGGTCTCTGCGTCTATACCGACGAAGACAACGTGCCTGTGAAGCGCTACTTCCTCAACTGCGTCAACATCGGACTTGGAGCCCGACTCATCGACATCACCAGCAAGGCCACCCGTCTCATGGGTTCGCGCCAGCTCTCCATCATCCCTGTGGCCATCGCCAACGTATTCGAGCGCAAGTCGTTCAACGTCCATATCAAGGCCGATACCGAAGAAATACAACGTGAAGTCATGTCCATCTGCATCGGCAACTGTCTCGGCTATGGTCAGACACCCAACAGTGTGCCCTACAACTTCATGCTCGATGTATCCGTCGTCACCCGTCCCAAGTGGTGGCAGTTGCTCGAAGGATTCTGGCTCCTAGGGAAGGGTAAGTTCCTCAACTACAAGAACGTCCATCCCTACCGCGTACAGCGCGTTGAGGTGATGGATGCCGGCAAAGCCAAGGTATCGCTCGACGGATGTATCCTCGATGCCAAGAACCTCACCCCCATGCGTGTAGAGATTCTCCCCGAAGCACTCAATTATATTGTGTAATAAACAAAGCAGGCAACCAAGAGGTTCGCCTGCTTTCTTATTCCGACTTTAATTTCTTTATTTAACCACTTCACGTTCGAAGAAGTCGAGGAAGAAGGGCCAGTTGGGACCTGCTTCGTGACCTCCATGATGTTGACGATAGGTGAGGCGTCCGTCCATCAGACCGTTGTCCATACCTGGGAAGAGGTCGGTGCCCACTCCTTTATAACCGAACAATTCATAGACGGGTGATGCCTTGGATGCCGAGATGAACGAACCAACTACATCCTG
>CAMYYX010000006.1 GCA_947303695.1 uncultured Prevotellaceae bacterium
GCCTTATGGGCCCCATGAACCCTATATGCCTCATTTTTCCCATAGCTCTTTTTTATTTACTCAATTGATATACTTCACTTCCTGCCAACAGAAAACAGCCCAATCCGAAATCGTCGAAGTCGGGTTCGCTATCGTAGGTGACGGGCTGTGAGTCTTTGGGTTGTTTACCTGTACCTTGTACATAACCGAGGAACCCGTTCTTATGGAGGCATTCCTTGACCATCGCATTCCATGTATTGCTAACAATCGGTAGATAAACCTTACTGTCGAGGATGTTGTGACGGATGCCCCATGCCATACCGTAGATGAAGAGGGAGGTACCAGTCAGTTCTTTTCCTCCGAAGTTGCTTTCATCGTGCAGGCTTACATTCCAGAAATAGTCTTGTCGCTGACAAGCCTTGAGTGCTTCACTCATCTTGATGAAATCGCTTTTGTACTCCTCCAGATATTCATCGTAGTCGGGGATGTCCATGATGTCCTGCATGGCACGGACCAAAGCAGCATATACCCATCCGTTGCCACGACTCCAGTAGCAGTTCTGCCCATTGGGTTCTTTGTACGGAGGGATGAAGTCCTTGTCACGCCACCAGAGTCCTTCTTCTTTGTTGAACAAGCCTCCAGCCAGTACGTCACGGGTGTAATGGTACATTTTCCAACCATGCTGGGCATAGCGGTTGAAGGCAGGGTCGCCTTCTTTGGATTTGACCAATGAGAGTTTGGTGAGCACCGGTAACCCCATCTGTATGGCATCGATCCAGGTCCAGTCGCCTACACTTTCACGAGTGCGCAACAGGTTGTCCATGCATTGCATGGTGGGCATATAGGTCTTTGTCAGCTTATTCAGGTACATAGACAGATAGGACTGGCTACAGCAGTAATCGTCTGCATCACGGGTCTTGATACCGTTTCGTGGTATCCATTCGTGATAGGTACCCCAGTCTAACATGTATTTACAGTTCTGCTCATATTTCGGTGCGTTAAGCGTACGCTCTATGTCGGTGAGGGCAACCAACCCTTCGAAATAGACTCCACGGGTCCAGAGGTTGCTGGGGCGTTTCTTATTGACGAAGGTGGGTGCTCCAGCGTCTGGGTGTTTGGTGATGAAGTAATCGTTGGCCAATTCCATGGCAGCCAACACCTCTTTCTTCTCCGGTAGTTTGACCTTTTTGGCATACAGACTGACACAGAAGAGGGTAGCGATGGATAGTAATAGGATTCTCATGGTGATTAAATGAATTCTGCGATTTGACTTTCAAGGTATTCGTTCATCACACGTAGCTTCAACTCTCCCTTACGGGCAATCGAGATAGCTCCGTTCTCTTCGGACACCACGATGGCCAAGGCATCGCTCTGTTGCGAGATGCCTAATGCGGCACGATGGCGCAGACCCAGTTCTTTCGGGATATTCATGTCGTGGGATACGGGTAGGATACATCCTGCTGCCTCTATCCTGTTGTGACGGATGATCATGGCTCCATCGTGAAGGGGACTGTTCTTGAAGAAGATGTTCTGAATGAGTTGGCTACTGATGAGGGCATCGAGTTTCTCGCCCGATTTGACAATATCGGTCAGGGACATCGTCTTCTCGATGATAATCAGGGCACCGACCTTGTTCTTGCTCATCTGTTCACAGGCCCAGACAATCTTCATGACGGATGGGTTTTCTTCCTCGGCCTTGTCTTTCTTGCGTCGGAACATGCGGAAGAAGAATCCGAGTTTTCGCTGTGAACCGATGGTGAGGAAGAAACGGCGGATCTCTTCTTGAAACAGGATGATAAGAGCCAGTACACCGACACTGACCAACTTGTCGAAGATGGAACCAAGCAGGCGCATGTCGAATACCTGGGACACAAGCATCCAGATGACGATAAAGATGAGGATGCCGTAGAATACGTTGAGTGAGCCGGAGTCTTTCATCAGCCTGTACACATAGTACAGGAGAAAGGCGACGCACACAATATCGATGATGTCTTTGATGCCAAATTCTAACATTGTTTCTGAGTTTTTTGATTATTGGGGCTTATGGGCCTCATTAGCCCCATTAGCCTCATGGGCCTTATTCAAAATCTTGAGGGTTTCCATTGCTTCTTTCACTTCGTGAACACGGAGGATGTTGGCTCCTTTCTCAAGTGAAACGGTATGGAGAACGGTGGTACCGTTGAGGGTCGCATCGGGGGTAGTGCCAAGCAATTTATAAATCATGCTCTTGTGGGAAACCCCTACCAGGATAGGCAATTCGAGGATACGGAGGTTTTCCATGTTGTTCAGCAACTCGTAGTTCTCGTCGAGGGTCTTATTGAACCCGAATCCAGGGTCGAGGATGATGTCTTTCGCACCACGATCTCTCAACTGCTGCACCTTATCTGAGAAAAACAACAGGGCTTGCTGAGTGATGTCGATCGAGGAGTTGCGAACTTCGTTGAAAGTAAGGATGTATGGAATGCCATACTTCGCCACGATGTCAAACATCTCGTCACATCCTCCTGATATGTCGTTGATGATATGCACCCCGTAGGTGTTGATGCACCATTCTGCGATGTCGGAACGGAAGGTGTCAACCGAGAGGATGCAGTCGGGGAAGGAGCGGTGGATGATGTCCAGGGCGAGTGTCAAACGCTGGCGTTCTGATGATGCACTGACGGGCTCACTGCCGGGACGTGTGGAACAGGCTCCTACATCTATCATCATGGCTCCCTCAGACAACATCTTACCCACATGGGCAATGATGACGTCGTCCAATGAGGAAGAGTCGGGAGAGATGGAGGTGTAGAAGGAATCAGGGGTGATGTTGAGGATACCCATGACACAGGGAGACGAGAGATCCAACAATCTTCCTCCTACATTGATTGTATATGCTATAGCACGGTTCATTCGCTTCACTTTTGCTGCAAAGTTAAGGAAAAATGTAAAAATGAAAAAATTATATAATGTAAAAATGAAAAAAACCGCCAACCGCTAACCGTTAATCGCTAAACTTTTATTATCTTTGCATCGTTTTACTGACTTTGACCAATTAAAACAGTTGATTGTATGATAGCAATTGAAGAACTATATACTTTATTCCTCCAACATCCTCAGGTGACGACAGACAGTCGCGATTGTCCTGCTGGTTCTCTGTTTTTTGCCTTGAAGGGGGAGAGCTTTGATGGAAATGCCTATGCAAAACAAGCACTTGACAGCGGGTGTAGCTATGCCGTCGTAGATAATCCGGATGTTGCAGATCCTATAGATAAACGTTATCTGCTGGTTGATGATGTGCTGACGACCCTCCAACAACTGGCCAACCATCATCGCCGTCAACTGGGTACCACCATCATCGGAGTGACAGGAACAAACGGAAAGACGACCACTAAAGAACTGATTTCTGCTGTGCTTTCCAAGAAATATAACGTGTTGTACACTCAGGGCAACTTCAATAACCACATCGGGGTGCCAAAGACGTTGTTGAGGCTCACACGTCAACATGAGATGGCGGTCATCGAAATGGGGGCGAACCACCCTGGAGAAATCAAGACCTTGGTGAATATTGTAGAACCGAATTACGGAATCATCACCAACGTTGGAAAAGCTCATCTGCTGGGATTCGGTTCGTTTGAGGGTGTCATCAAGACGAAAGGTGAACTGTACGACTTCTTGCGTGAGCACGACGGTACCGTCTTCATCAACGAAAACAACCCTCATTTGATGGGCATCGCTGATGGTTTGCAATTGGTGCTATACGGCAATAACGGCGAACTGATTGATTGTTCTCCTTACTTGCATCTCAGTGTGAAAGGGATGGATGTGCAGACAAACCTCATCGGAGCATATAATCTGGATAATGCATTGGCTGCTGCTTGTATCGGTCAGTTCTTTGAGGTGTCGGATGAGGACATCTGTGCTGCGCTTAATGAATACACCCCGACCAATAATCGTTCGCAATTGGTCAAGACGGGCAAGAATACACTGATTGTGGATGCTTATAATGCCAATCCTACCAGCATGAAAGCCGCACTCGACAACTTCCATCGGATGAACATGCCTAACAAGATGATCATCATCGGTGACATGAGGGAACTGGGTGAGGCCAGTCATGAGGAACATGTCAAGATACTACAGCTCGTGTATAAGTATTCGTTCCCATTGGTATGGCTTGTGGGTGAGGAAATGCGAGGGGCTACGACTGATATGCCGGACTATTCTTCGTCGTTCATCTTCTTTGCTGATGTCGAGGAAGTGAAGATGGCATTGGAAAAGATCGGTATCAAGGACCGTACCATCCTTATCAAGGGATCGAATTCGATGAAACTATACACGTTAGTTGACTGCTTGTAAATTAAAAAATGCATGAAATAAAGGGTCAAAAAAAATAAAAATTGAAGAAAAATAGTAAATTGTAAATAGTTAAATGGTAAATTTTTCTTACCTTTGCAGCCGCAATAGTAAATAGTCAATAGTAAAATGGTAAATGAATAGGCGCTTGTGGTGAAATTGGTAGACACGCCAGACTTAGGATCTGGTGCTTCACGGCGTGTAGGTTCGAGTCCTATCAGGCGCACCAAAGAAACGGGTATTTTGCCCGTTTTTTTTGTCTATTGATCTTCTTTCCTTCTTTGGTGGCTGAACATAGTCGAATCTTGCCCCTTGCTACCCCCTTGCTACCCCCTTGCTACCCCCTTGCTACGATTTTTGGGAACAGGCAAAAATTATGTAGGCAGAACGAATGTATTGCTGTTGCTGTTATGGCCACAAAGCAATTGTTGTTTGGACTGTCGGTTATTTTTCTTCATTTATATAATAAAAACAAGACGCCTCAACGAGACGCCTTGTAAAGTCAGGAATCAATCTTTGATTGAAAGATGTTATTTCTTTATAACGACCTCAACATCGTCGATACAGATATAAGCTGGTGTAGTGAGACCCCAGTTGTTCGTCTTTGAACCTTCGAAGGCGAATGAGAGGCTTGAAATGTTCTTGAAGGCATCAACATTGCTCAGGTCGCAGTACTTCCATTCCTTTACATAGTCGCCATCCTTTGCCAAATCAATTTCATAACGAGCACCGCCATTTAATCCGTTAGATGGTGTAGGATAGAGGACACACTTGAAAAAGTCTTCTGCCTCAAATTTGCCTGGTGACATGCCATCACCATTCAGGATAGCATCCACAACCCATGCGGTGTTAGTGTACCAGAAACCTTTAATGGTGACAGGTGTTTCGAAATCAAGGCTCTCGCCATAGGTCTGAACGATACAGTAGTTGTTGCCACCATGAGCTTTACCAACGGTGCTGTTATACTGGTCAGGAGTGAGCGTCTCATAGGTAGTCTGAGTGCGGCTTGAAACAGCAAAACCTGACCAGCTGCTCCATGCAGGGGTGTAGTTGACGGGGAATGCAATACCTGCCTCTTCGTATTGGCAAGCGTAACCCGTTGAACCCCAGTTGTCGAATGGAGTACCTTCAGTGTTACCAATCCAGAAACCATCTGCATTGAGTGTGGCGTTCTCGAAACCAATGACGATTTTTCCGTCATCAGGATTAGGAACAGGAACATCTTCATTGCTACATGAGACGAATGCAGCTCCACATGTGATGGCTGCGAGCATGAAATACTTGTTTGTCTTCATAATGCTTTAGTTTTTAATTGTGAATAAATAAAATTAATGAATAAAAAATTTCTTTCCATTCTGTATGTATAGTCCTTTTCTCAATTGGATATTTCCCTTTTTGCTATTTACATTTATCTTACGTCCCTGAAGGTCATAGATGATGCCGTCGGATGTCTCGTTCCTTACGGTCTTGATGGCTGAGATGGCATTGTAAATAGCGTCCAACGAAGCCTGGAGATGCAGGTCTTCCGCTCCTTGTACCTCTGTAGAAGTTTCGCCCCACCACTCTGGCTGAGGGCATTTCTGGTTCAGACCCGTATAGACCCTGACGAAGTCGATGAAGTCGAGGTCAACAGGCTGACGTTGTTCGTCTACCGCCCACCCGATATCGATGCCGCATCCTTCGTAGTTATACGATGTTGCGTCAGCATTGTCCGTGTAATTGGGCAGATTGTCAGCATAACCATAACGGAAACCTATCAGTACATAATAATATGGGCTCCATCCTTGATCGACCTTGTCTGAGAGGTTCCACATGTTGTCGGGCAGACGAGTGCCATGGAACGTGAGTTCGTCGGGCAACCACGCAGGGTAATACTCTTGTGTGTGGTAGTGGTTGCGGTCAATCGTGCCGCTTCCTCCTTGATTGTCTGTCCAAGGAATGTCGCCCATGGGGTTGCGATGATAGGTCACTTCGTAGTCATAAACCACCTTTCCTACACTGTCCACATCGCAACTTCCACTGATTTCGTACCACTTGTCGTCGGGCAGTCCGTTCCCGTTCTCATCCTTCGATACCATCACGATGCCTGCCTCGTTCATGCCACCGAACACCAGATTGCGCTGCTCTTGATAGGCATTGCCCCATACAGCAAAATCGCGTTGTCCGGGGATGTTGGCAATGGAGTGGTCGAAGTGGAAGGTGATGTAACCTCCCCATCCTCCAAGTGCTACCAGATTTCGTTCGTTATTGGCTAACAGTTCCGTACATTTCCGAACCATGTCTTGCTCGGTGTCTCCTTCTTCGTATTCCGGCACATCGTTTACAAACTGTCCCGGAGCTGGACGATATTCATCTACCGCCAGAATATACTTGCTTGGTATTTCCACATCGGTCAACCGTTGTGCCTGCATCAGCATTGGCGTTATCAGCATTGACCCTATGAATCCTATGATCCTTAATTTTCCCATTATTTCATTTTTACATTTTATATTATTCATTTTTACTTTTTCAAGAGGAACACCGCATGGGCAGGAATATCACCCGTCCGCACTTTGTAATCAAATGTTCCGTCGGCCTTGAAATGTAGCAACTCACCACTTGATACATAGTTCTTGGCATCCATTACGTAGAAGTCGCGATGCTTCGGATGCACGATGATGCCGTACGGCATACGTATCTTCTCTAGTTCCGGTGCAGACGAGAGGGTGTTATTTACCACTTGGTGTGTACGTACGTTGATGATGCCAAACTGTCGCGTGTTTTCCTGCTTCACCTGGTTCCAACCAACTCCATAATAATAGAGGGAGTCGCCCACGATACAAAAGTCGGATACCTCAACATCCATCTGATGCGTCACGATGGGTTGACCGCTCTCTGTGATGCGCAGGCAGTAGAGGTTTGGTGCCAGATCTTCGTAGTTGCCTCTTGACGATACCCACAGCTGTCCATAACGGTCTAGCTTCAGATGGTGCAGGTTCAGTGCTACCTCAATCTGAGCCTCTTCCTGCATCGTTTGCAGATTCACCTGACTGATGCTGCAGTCGTAGTCGGGGTAGTTATAGCCCCCACTGTTGGCTACGTACAGCTTTCCGCCTGTTGCTACCATCTCTTCGGGTTGGTAGCCCACCACACATGAATCAACCTTGTGAAGCGTCAGTGTATCAATCTTATATACCATCCCTCGAGGTGCGTTGCTGCCAGAACTTACGGGTCCTACATACGAACTCACGTAGGCATAGCCTCCGTCGAAGGTGACATACCGGCAATTGGGAATATTCACCTTGCCAATCTTCACGGCATCATTCGCACGGCATACCTCCACCTTGTTGGAACAGTTGATGACCATCCACAACTGGGAACCATAGATCTGGATGTCGTTACCTACGTCGCCTAACTCTTTCACTTCGCCAGGGTTGCGCTCTGCATAGATATTGCGTAGGTAGTGGGTTGTCTCGCCACTCAGGTCGAGGTAGTCGAGGGTACATTTGTTCGACCCCATGTTGCCCTCATTGAGCACATACATGCCTACCACTTCGCTCTTGGTATTCGTCGCACCGGTATCCTCATCCTCCATATAGACAATCGTCTCGTCTGTACGGCAGGCAGAGAGCAACAGCATCGTTAATATGACAAATATAACCATCCCTTTCATATCTTCACCTCCATCGTTATTCCGTAGTTGCGTTTTGGCATCGGATAGTTCAGTATCACGTCGTAGTCTTGTGAGAAGAGGTTATTCACCTCTAACATCACTTTACACTTTAGACTTTTAACCTGAAACTGTCGTGATAACGACACATCGCTAGTGTACCACGGCTGCATATAGTTATATTTGATATTCTCCTGCTGGTTATAGCGCTCGCCAGCATAGATGAAGCTGTAGTTCAGGTCCCAACCCTTGTATTGTACGTTCAGGATGGCCGACCCTGAGTGCCAGGGGATATAGGGTATCTGGTCGTGATAGTAGGAATCGTTCGGATCTGTCACATCGCGTGCATCCTGATATGTGTATTGTACACGACCTGTCACCAACAGGTCGCTCGTGGGAACCAACGTCAATTCTGCCTCCACATCGATACCCTTGATGTGTACCTTACCTAGATTCAGCATGGTCCAACGGAACTGCTGCCCTTTTGGATAGGCTACAATCTTGTCGTGAACACTGTTGTAATAGGCATCCGCCTGGATATGGAAGAACCGCACAAGTCCCCTCCACTGGTGGTCAAAACTCAGTCCTACGTTATATTGCAATGCACTCTCTGGTTTCAACAACGCATTGCCCAGATCGGTATAATACAGGTCGTTAAAGGTAGGCATACGGAAACTCTTCTTTGCATAGGCTCGGATGGAGAGGTCGCAGGTCTCAAACGGCGTGTAGTTCACAAACACGGCGGGTGTATATTCCGTAACGGATTTAGGGGATACCGCTTTGCGGGTATGATCCTTCACAGCTGTCATCAGTACTGACCCCTGCATCTTGAAACGATCGGTATTCACTGCCGTTGCCAGCGAAAGATAATTGCTGTAGCGTTGTGGCTCGACAAATTGACGCATATCGGAGTCGAGTTTGTTCCACTTGAAGTCGTAGCACAGTGAAGCACTCCACCAAGGCAGAAAGTCATAGACGTTGGAGGTCGAGAAGTACAACTCCTCTTGCTTGTAGGTGTTGTCGACCATCAGCTGGGTTGTGTCACGATTCACGTAATGAGTATGGTAGTAGGCATACTTCGCAACAGCTTGTGTGGTTAGCTTCTCACTCAGCTGTTGTTGCCAACGTCCCTGAGTGAAGAAGTTATGGTCACCCTGCCTTTCGCCTCGTCTCCATACGTTGTTGACGATGGCTCCAGGGATACCTCGTTCGGAATGATAGGTGTAGACCTTGAACTTCCAGAACCCGTCATCCAACATGCCATGTAGGTTCCCTTCTGCTCGTACGGCCCAAATGTCACCATTCTGACGGATGGCTGTCGTGTCGTAGGCGATTGTACCGTCCTGATGCTTACGGCTATAGCGGAACTTGTATTTTCCAGAGGCGGTCAGCACCTCAGCGGATACAGATGAACTTACTTTTGCACTCAGTTTCTGTTCCCACAGGGCAGACAATCGCAGCATGTCGCTTGAACCGTATTTCGCTTTGAACTGTAGGTTGTAGTTCTTGTCCTCTTCAAATCGAGGAGCACGGGTGCGGATATAGACAGCCCCCGCATGTCCGAAATCGCTGGCAGGTTGCAAGAGAGCACTTTTCTGACCATTGAACAGCGTAATCTCCTCCACATTGTCCAAAGAGAATTGCCCAAGGTCAATCTGCCCGTTCTGTGCATTCCCCAACTCGATACCGTCGTATGAGATACCCAGATGGTGAGTGCCCATCGAACGGATATTCACCGTTTTGATGCCACCTACACCACCATAGTCTTTCAGTTGGATACCTGAGAAATAGCGAAGTGCATCGGCCACACTATGAGCACTCAACTTCTCCAACTGCTCACCACTGAGCGTCTGAGAGGGAATTACCTCCTTGTGATTATAACGCGAGGAAACATAGACCACATCCAATTGCAGGATGCTGTCCAGGCGATTGTACTGGGGCTGTTGACCCCACAAGTGCATACTCGCCATCATAGACATGGCCATTATTACTACGCGTTTCATCAAATATGTGTAGTTGCACCATTGACCTAACCCTAGAGGTTTGCTGATGCAGTGACTGCGTCAGGATGTCTTCTGACTTACAGCCCGGTCGCAAGCGTCTTCCCAATGAACTCAGTGACATCTGCTTGCACCGTAGAACGGCTGATTACAGCTGCTGGACAGTTGGGGATTCTCACCCCATTCCATGACCTAACGCACTGCAAAGATACGAAAAAACAATAGATTATGTATGAATAATTATTGATTTTTTTTAATATGTGTGCTTAAAAAAGGTGAAAAATATAAGAAGAATCGTTAAATGAAAGGAAGAGAGAGCAATTTCTCTTGTT
This sequence comes from uncultured Prevotellaceae bacterium, assembly GCA_947303695.1. Taxonomy (GTDB): domain Bacteria; phylum Bacteroidota; class Bacteroidia; order Bacteroidales; family Bacteroidaceae; genus Colivivens. Next base: position 10,293 of record CAMYYX010000006.1, read on the forward strand.
TTGGTGGCGGCTATGTCAAGATTTATTCGTACCTTTGCAACCAATATCAAATTCAATATTATTATGTCATCATTTATTACAGATAAGGTAGTTATGGAAGGTCTGACCTTTGATGATGTGCTGCTCATTCCTGCATATTCTGAGGTTCTTCCAAAGACAGTGGGGTTGTCAACCCATTTTACACGTAACATAAAGTTGAATATCCCGTTCGTGACAGCTGCAATGGATACAGTTACCGAGGCTCCGATGGCCATCGCCATTGCTCGTGAGGGTGGTATTGGTGTGATACACAAAAACATGTCGATCGAAGAACAAGCTCGTCAGGTTAGTATCGTAAAACGTGCAGAGAACGGTATGATTTACGATCCTGTGACTATCAAACGTGGTAAGACCGTAGGTGATGCTTTGGCTATGATGGCCGAGTATCACATTGGTGGTATTCCTGTTGTGGACGATGATGGTAAATTGGTGGGTATCGTGACGAATCGTGACCTGCGATTCCAACGTAACAACAAAACACTGATTGATGATGTGATGACGAGTGAAAACCTTATTGTAACTCACCAGCAAACAGACTTGGATCGTGCTTCGCAAATTCTGCTTAAGCATAAGATCGAGAAATTACCTGTAGTGGACGATGATAACCATCTCATAGGATTGATTACCTATAAAGACATCACAAAGGCTAAGGATAAACCAATGGCATGTAAGGACGAAAAGGGTCGTCTGAGAGTAGCTGCTGGTGTGGGTGTTACCGCTGATACATTGGACCGTATCACAGCACTGGTCAATGCTGGCGTTGATGCCATCGTGATTGATACAGCTCATGGTCATAGCCGTTCAGTAATTGAAAAGGTGAAAGAGGCAAAACAACATTTCCCTGAGGTAGACATTGTGGTAGGTAATATTGCAACGGGCGATGCAGCCAAGATGTTGGTTGAAGCTGGTGCTGATGCCGTGAAGGTAGGTATCGGTCCAGGTTCTATCTGTACGACTCGTGTCGTTGCAGGTGTTGGCGTTCCACAGCTCAGTGCTGTTTATGATGTGGCCAAGGCTCTTGAGGGAACAGGTGTACCACTTATTGCTGATGGTGGCTTGCGTTATTCTGGTGATGTAGTAAAAGCATTGGCTGCTGGCGGATATAGTGTCATGATTGGTTCGCTTGTGGCAGGAACAGAAGAGGCTCCAGGAGAGACCATCCTGTTCAATGGCCGTAAGTATAAGTCATATCGAGGTATGGGTTCGCTCGAGGCAATGGAGAACGGTTCGAAGGACCGCTATTTCCAGGCAGGCGAAAAAGACACGAAAAAACTGGTGCCAGAAGGTATTGCTGGACGTGTGCCTTACAAGGGAACTGTGCAAGAAGTGGTATACCAACTCGTAGGAGGATTGCGTTCTGGTATGGGTTATTGTGGTGCGAAGGATATTGAAGCACTTCATCATGCTAAATTCACCCGTATCACCGCAGCAGGTGTGATGGAGAGTCATCCTCACGAAGTCATCATCACAAGTGAGGCTCCTAATTATAGCACGAATCTTGGATAATTGATAGGCCCCAAAATTGATTTTAAAGATAAGATAATATGAAACGACTTGCATTTTTGCATTTTTACATATTTGCATTGTGCGTTGCACTCCATGCGCAGACAGACCCCGTGCTGATGACCATTAATGGAAAGAACATCACGCGTTCGGAATTTGAGTACAGCTATAATAAAAACAACTCCGATGGTGTAATAGACAAGAAGAGCATAGAAGACTATGTGCCATTGTTTATTGATTTCAAACTGAAGGTTGCAGCAGCAGAAGACGCACGCTATGATACCATTACCAGTATCCAGAAGGAATTACGCGGCTACAAAGAGCAGATGGTATTGCCAACTATTATTGATAAGGATTTTATTGAGCGTCAGGCACGTGAAACCTACGATAATACGGCGGCACGTTTTGAAGGAGAAGACCTACTCACAGCCAGCCATATCCTCGTCAGGATGAGTCCTAACGCAACAGCTGATCAACAAACGAAAGCGAAAGCACGTATTGACTCTATCTATGCTGCACTCCAAGGAGGTGCTGATTTTGCTGAGTTGGCCCGTAAATGCTCTGAAGATCCTGGCTCTGGCCAAAAGGGTGGGGCGCTCGGACAATTTGGTAAGGGTATGATGATTCCTGACTTCGAAAAAGCGGCTTATGCAATGAAGGTGGGCGAGGTATGTGCTCCTTTCAAGTCCACTGTCGGATGGCACGTGATTAAACTTACTGACCGCCATCCTTTTGAATCGTATGAATTCCATCATGACAAGATCATTGCTTTTTTGGAGGAACGAGGTATCAACGAGGCTTCTGCGAACTATTATGTGGATTCCATCGCAAAAGCACGAAATATTGACCGTGATGTTGTCATCAATGAACTGTTTGAAGACCTAAAGGCAAAGGATAGTGAAACTCGTTATTTTGCACAGGAATGTTATGACGGTACGATGATGTTTGAGATCTGTAAAAATAAGATTTGGGATGTGGCAGAGCAGGACGAAGACGGTATCGCAAAGTACTATGCAAAGAATAAGAAAAACTATCAGTGGGACGAGCCTCGCTTCAAAGGAATCGTGATTAATGCGAAAGATCAGGCCATCGTAGACAACGCTCCCAAATTGCTGAAAAAGGAAAAGGATGATAATAAGTGGGGACAGATGATGGTAGATGCATATAACACAGACTCCGTGAAGAACGTACGCATCGAACACGGTATCTATAGGAAGGGCGATAGTCCCAATGTGGATAAGCTGGCATTTCACGAGCAAGCAGAACTGAAAACGTTCAAAGATTACCCAAAGGTGGGTGTCTATGGACGTATTATCAAGAAACCAGAATCGTATAAAGATGTTCGTGGACAAGTGGTGAGCGACTATAAGACCGCCCAGGAAAAAGAGTGGGTAAGTGAACTGAGAAAGAAATACTCTTTCCATGTGAACGAAGATGTGCTGAAGACTGTGAACAATCATTGAGTGGATGAACAGACAAAATAACGTCATGAATAAATTCATAGGAATAATAATCGCCATGATGGTAGGAACGACTGTGGTGTTCGGACAGTCGGCATCCAATGTTATTGACGAAGTGATATGGGTGGTAGGCGATGAAGCTATTTTGAAGTCAGAGGTGGAAGAGGCGCGCATTGAGGCCCAGATGCAAGGTGAGCGTTTCAATGGTGACCCTTATTGTGTTATCCCTGAGCAGTTGGCCGTACAAAAACTATTCCTTCATCAGGCAGCTATCGATTCTATAACTGTTTCTGATGCAGACGTGTTTAATGCGGTCGATAATAAAATAGAACGCTATGTACAAGCATATGGCTCGAGAGAGAAACTGGAAGAGTATCTGGAACGTCCGCTTAGTCAGTATCGCAATCTTCTGTTTGAATTGGAAAAGAACGGCGAACTGATGCGTCAGGTTCAGATGAACATTATTAAAAACACAAAAGTCACTCCTGTTCAAGTGCGCAACTACTTCAAGAATGTACCAGAGGATAGTTTGCCATTTGTACCAACAACCGTTGAAGTGCAGATTTTTACTCGTGCACCAAAGGTGTCACAGGAAGAAATAGACCGCATCAAAGCAGATTTGCGTAGCTATACAGAACGTGTCAATTCTGGATCGGACAGATTCTCTACTTTGGCCGTGATGTATTCAGAAGATGGGTCTGCGTCAAAAGGTGGTGAATTAGGATTCATGAGTCGTGGTGAATTAGTGCCTGAGTTTGCAAATGTCGCATTCTCGCTCACAGATCCGAATACCGTTAGCAAAATCGTAGAAACGGAATATGGTTATCATATCATACAGCTCATCGAGAAACGGGGTGAGAAAGTCAATGTGCGCCACATCTTGCGTAAGCCAAGGGCCACAGACCAAGAGGTGATGGATTGTGTACAATTCCTTGATTCTGTGTGTGACGACATCCGACGTGGCAAGTTTACGTTTGAAGAGTGTTTGCCATACCTCTCTGATGACAAGAATACCCGTAATAACTATGGAAACATGGTATATACCGACCCCTTAACCTTTCAGACAACCTCTAGGTTTGAAATGGTTAATTTACCTACAGAGATTGCTCGTGTAGTGACTGGTATGCAAATAGGTGAGATATCCAAGCCTTTTGCCATGATTAACAGCCAAGGCAAAGAGGTTGTAGCTGTGGTGAAACTGAAGAACCGAATCAATGGCCATCGTGCTTCGATGAAGGAAGACTATCAGGTGTTGCAGGAAACAATGTTGGAGAAACTCAATGAGGAAAAGATAAATAACTGGATACGCGAAAAGCAGAAAACAACTTATGTCAGAATCAATGGCGATTGGCGAGATTGTGAATTCCAGTATCCTGGATGGATAAAAGAGTAAAGTCAACGTGCCGATGAAAAATAGTGCAAAGAACATCATAGACGGATTGATAATGTGTAGGATGCTGGCAATAGGCATCCTATGCTTTAGTTTGGGATGTTCACTTTATGCACAAAACGGTAAACGGCGACAGACGGATTCACGTATCCATCTCATACATTCTGATGTGTTATACAAGACACCACGTGACCCAAGAGCAGAGATTCTGGTAGGTAACGTAAAACTCAGTCATGAAGGTGTGTTTCTTGATTGCGATAGTGCCCGTTTCTATAGGGAAGACAACTCGTTCGATGCTTATGGACATGTGAAGATGGTGCAAGGCGATACACTCTCTTTGGTAAGCGATTCGCTCTTCTATGATGGTTTTGCGCTACAAGCACATGCAAGAGGAGATGTTGTTCTTATCCACCGAAAGTCAAAACTCACAACTCATAAGTTAGACTATGACCGTGTGTATGGATTAGGTATGTATATTGATGGTGGAACTCTCTATGATGCTGATAATGTGTTGACATCAAATTGGGGACAGTACTCTCCTTCGACCCGCGAGGCCTTCTTTACGGATAATGTGGAACTGAAGAACCCTAAATTCAATCTTGTTTCCGACACCTTATATTATTATACAAATACAGAGCGGGCGAAAATTGTGTCACCTACTAATATCACTACTTCTGATGGAACATTCGTCTATGGTGAGGCTGGAGATTACGATACCAAGCAGGCAAAAGCCAATTTGCTCAATCGTTCGTACATTATCAAAGATATGCGTAAAATTGAGGGTGACAGTTTGCATTACGAGAAAGAAACTGGCATTAGCGAGGCTTTCGGAAACGTGATTCTTACTGATGACGAGAACCTGTGTGCTTTGAAAGGTGGTTATTGTTGGTATGATGAGAATACAGGCAATGCGATGGCAACAGATATGGCTGTGGCTATGGAGTTCTCAGGCCCTGATACGATGTATGTTCATGGTGATACATTGAGAATGTATACCTATAATCTGGATACGGACTCTGTCTATCGCAACCTATATGCCTACAAGCACGTGAGAATGTTCAGAAATGATGTCCAAGGCGTTTGTGACTCCTTGGTGTCACTTCAACTGGATTCATGTACTTATATGTATGGTCAACCCATTTTATGGAATGAGAATCAGCAGGTGTTTGGTGAGGAGATACGCGTATATGGGAATGACAGTACGGTGGATTGGGTACACATCATCAATCAGGCAATGACCATCGAACAAGTTGATTCCGTCTCGTATAATCAGGTGTCTTCGAAAGAGATGATGTGCTATTTTAAAGATGGAGAAATTGATCATAATGAAGCTCATGGCAATGTGTATGTGGTGTACTTTGTCCAGGATGATAGTACCATCGTGATGGTCAATTATTCAGAGACTACGGAGTTGCATTTGTACATGAAAGAGAAAAAAATGGATAAGATATGGATGCCTGCAGCTAAGGGGATGTTTTATCCCGCCTTCGATGTGCCGCATGATCGACGATATTTGTCTGCTTTCGCATGGTTTGACTACATCCGTCCAAAGGATAAAGACGATATCTTTGTATGGCGAGGAAAAGATGCGAAGAATATTCTGAAGGCAACAGAGGCTCGTAAGGCTCCAATTCAAAATTTGGATGTATTGAAAGGTATTAAACAAAAACAATAATGGGACTATTCAGGGTAAATCGGCCAAGAGGCTTTCAACACAATTACATTTATTATGATCCTCGAAAGGAAAAATTGGCAAAGATAGAGGAAAATGCCAAGCGCGAATTGGGGATGCTCCCTGAAAAGGAGTTCAATCCTGAAGATATTCGTGGAAAGTTTGTTGGGGCAACCAAGCACCTCAAACGTCGGAAAGAAAGTGGCAAGAAACCAATCTCATCTGGTATTCTTATTATGATAATCATCGCTCTGTTACTCGTTGCGAAATATTTATATACAGGTCATTTGTTCTAATTATGGAGGATATCATACAGTTACTTCCCGACTCAGTCGCTAATCAAATTGCCGCAGGAGAGGTTGTTCAGCGTCCGGCATCCATCGTGAAGGAGTTGATGGAGAATTCGCTTGATGCAGACGCTAAACATATTCAAGTGTTGGTGGTTGATGGTGGTAGAACTTGTGTGCAGGTGATTGACGATGGGAAGGGAATGTCGGAAACTGATGCCCGTATGGCCTTTGAACGACATGCAACATCAAAGATCCGTTGTGCTTCCGATCTGTTCGGGTTGACCACGATGGGTTTTCGTGGCGAGGCATTGGCATCTATAGCTGCAGTCGCTCAGGTGGAACTGAAGACAAGACGCAATGAGGATGAGTTGGGAACCTTTCTGCGCATTGCCGGTTCAAAGGTCGAATGTCAGGAGCCCACGGCTTGTCCTGTTGGAAGTAACTTTTCTGTTAACAATCTCTTTTTCAACGTACCGGCACGTCGTAAATTCTTAAAGTCCAACCAGACGGAGATGTCAAATGTTGTGGCCGACTTTGAACGGATTGTCCTCACTCATCCGGAATGTGATTTTTCTCTCTATAATAACGGAGTGGAAATGTATAGACTCCCAGAGGCCTCGGTACGCCAGCGAATTTTGGATGTGTTCGGAAAGAAACTCAATGCAGAACTATTACCTCTTGAAGTTGAAACCTCACTGGTGACGATTTCGGGCTATGTGGGTAACCCTGAATCGTCGAAAAAGCGAGGGGTACATCAGTTCTTCTTTGTGAATGGTCGATATATGCGGCACCCTTATTTTCACAGTGCTGTGATGCATGCTTATGAAAACCTCATACCTGTGGGTGATCATGTGTCGTATTTCATCTATCTGTCGGTAGGTCCTTCTTCGATTGATGTGAATGTACATCCAACCAAAACAGAGATTAAGTTTGATAATGAACAGGCTGTATGGCAAGTGTTGGCGGCTACAGTGAAAGAATCGTTGGGTAGATATGTGGGTGTTCCAACCATTGAATTTGATAATGAAGAAAAGCCATTTATTCCTGTTATAGAAACGGGTAAACTCAAGTACAATATCCCACAACCGAAACCTGTGAAAACAGATTATAATCCATTTAAACCAACCGCTGATGGTAATTCACAGGCTTCGCATAATGTGGCAGGTTGGGAGACCCTCTATGCGGATGTTGAAAAGCCATCTTCTACTCCCGACAATCCTGTTTTGTGGGATGAAACACCTGTGTCTTTAATGCCCGTCATTAACGCTCCGAAGTTTCAATATAAAGGTCGATATATTGTTATGCCAGTTACAGAAGGAATCATGGTAATCGATCAACATAGAGCCCATATCTCTGTCCTCTATCAACAATATATGGAGAGTTTATCTCAACAGCAACGGGTGTCACAGGGAATGCTTTTCCCTGAGGTCATACAGTTCGACCGCCAGGAACTTATAGTGCTAGAAGATATCATGCATGAATTGGAGTATATCGGTTTTGAACTCACCAATCTTGGTGGAGGGTCATATTCTATCAATGGCATTCCTTCTGGTTTAGATGGTGTCAACCCTATGACGCTTCTTCACGATTTGATAGCGGCAGCAAAGGAAACGGGATGTAATATTCAAGAGAAGGTTCATCATGCTATTGCTTTCACGATGGCTCGTACTACGGCGATTGTATATGGCCAGGTTTTGTCTGATGACGAAATGCGTGTTCTCCTTGAACAACTGTTCACTCTGCCATCACCTAAATATACTCCTAATGGCCAACATGTATACAATGTGATTGCCAATGCAGACATTGATAAGAACTTCAAATAATGTGGTCAGTTTGCATTTGTAAAATTGCATATTTTGTCATGGTATGAGTAATAATCGCGTGTTAAATATGCTGTTTTGTGTGTTTTTCGTGATAAAACTACATTTTTTTCATAGAAAATGTTTGTTTGTAAAAGGAAAAATTGTAAATTTGCACATGATTTAAAGGTGTATAATATACTTTTGACAAGTCAATAAGAGAATAGAAACAATAAATTCATTAATCAAACAAGTAATAATTATGAAGAAACTTTTAATTGCACTGGCATTTGTCGGTTTAGGTACTGCAGCTAACGCTCAGTCAACTCAGATTGAAACTCCTTCTAAGTACACAGTTGCAACCAACTCTTTCTGGTCAAACTGGTTCGTACAGTTTGGTGTGGATATGAGTGTTATGAATCCTTACAAGACTTCGTTCTTCAAAGAGGATTGGCACGAAGGTCGTACTTATGGTATCGACCTCGCAATTGGTAAGTGGTTCACTCCAGGTCTTGGTCTTCGTACCAAGGTACAGTGGGAGAACGGTCTTTTTGCTCATGCATTCCGTAACTCAGACCACGTAATTTATGCTCCTGACTTCCATAAGGGTGGTTATGGCGCTATCTATGAAGATGTTCAGTTCAACCTTACAAACCTCTTTAAGGGTTATGATGAGAACCGTGTATGGAACTTTATCATTTATCCACGTGCAGGAATTGTTCGCAACTTCGACGCAGCTGAAAATGCTTTCACTCTTGGTGGTGGTATTCAGAATATGTGGAAACTGAACAAGGTAATCAGCGTATATGCTGATCTTGCTTACAACTTTGTTTCTACTAAAGACTTTGTTGTTCCTAATTGGGTACCAACTGATGCTAATAATCACAAGCATGGTTATGCAACTGTTGAATTAGGTGTTAACTTCAACCTTGGTAAGGGAACTTGGGCAAAGGCTGTTACACTTGACCAGTACAACGCACTTGCTGCTGCATCAGAAGAAGCACTTGCTAAGCTTCGTGCAGAACTTGACAAGGAACGTGCAGAGAACGCTCGTCTCCGTGCAGAACTTGCTAAGCAGCCTAAGGGTGAAACTGCTGCAAAGGTAGAGAAGGTAATTGCATCAGCTGCTACATCAGTATTCTTCGAACTCAACTCTACAGCTCTTAACTCTAAGAAGGATCTTGTTAACCTTGAGGCAGTTGCTTCTGCAGCTAAGGAGTCAGGTGCAAAGGTTACAGTTACAGGTTCTGCTGATAGCAAGACTGGTTCATCTGCATGGAACCAGAAGTTGTCAGAGGGTCGTGCACAGGCTGTTGCTGATGAGTTGGTTCGTCTCGGTGTAAGTCGTGACAACATCACAGTGAAGGCTATCGGTGGAGTTAACGAAGTATCTCCATATACTCTCAACCGTCGTGCAGTGATTGAATTGAAATAATTCAGTTATATATATTAATAAGGAGTAGGGTGCCGAATATGGCATCCTACTTTTTTTATAATATATTGAAAAAAGTTTGTGAAACATTTGGTCGGTTCAAAAAAATGTTGTAACTTTGCACTCGCTTTTGGAAAAGAAGAGAAAAGCACGGGGTATAGCGCAGTTGGTAGCGTTCCTGGTTTGGGACCAGGCGGTCGCGTGTTCGAGTCACGCTGCCCCGACAATTTTAAAAGGGCGAAAGGGCGTTTAGCTCAGCTGGTTCAGAGCATCTGCCTTACAAGCAGAGGGTCGGCGGTTCGAATCCGTCAACGCCCACAGCAAGTGGCGGTAGGATAGCCGAATGAAATGAAGCAATCCGTCAACGCCCACAACAGTGAAGAGATTGTTTCCCAATCTCTTTTATTTTTTTAATAAGCAGCGATATGGCAAACAATGATTGGAAAGATCGTTTAGGAGTCGTTTATTCTACCAATGCAGACTTCCAATTTACGACCGAAGAACCAGAACAGCAGGAAACGTTACCTAAAAATGAGCAACGACTTCGTGTTGCGATTGAGAAGAATGGTAGAGGTGGCAAGGTTGTTACCATTGTTCGGGGCTTTGTCGGTACTGAGGATGATATGAAATCGCTTGGTAAGTTTCTCAAGACGAAGTGTGGGGTTGGTGGTAGTGTGAAGGATGATGAAATCATCATTCAAGGCAATCTGAAAGAGAAAGTCATCACATTACTGAAGATCGATGGATACAATAACACCAAATAGTTTGTGCTATTTGGTGTTGTTTGTTTTTCTAACGATAATAACTTATATCCTGACGACGTTCTTCATATTTGGTATCCGTTTCAGGTCTTTGATGATGGTCTGTACTTCTTTGGTGTCGTGAACGTAAAGCACAATAGTACATTCAAATACACCATCAATCGTCTCTACGGAAAGTTTGCGGATATTCGCATTAAAGAGTTGAGAGATAACCTGTGTGATTTGGTTAAGAATACCGATGCGGTCAAATCCATTTAGTTTGATGGTGGACGCAAATTGCTTTTCACCATTCATTTCCCACTTTACGGAGTATAACCTATTGCCGGAATTGGCCTTCAGACGTAGGGCAGCAGGACATTGCAATTTGTGTACGTGGAAGATTCCATCCAAGGATTGGTAAGCCATGACCAAATCTCCAGGGATTGGATTGCAGCAAGAATCTAAACAGAACTTAGAGTCTATGTTTGTGTCATTGATGATTAATGGCTTCTTTTTGTCAAGTTTCTGTTCTTCTTTTGGCTGTTCTTCTATGTTCTCTACTGGTTTCTGCTTTTTCCGTCCGAAAGAAAGCAGACGTTTCCATGTACTGTCTGTATTTTTCCCTCGTAGATAAGCATCATCCAGATTGCCTAACACCACTTTTTTCTGTCCGATAGCAAGATAGAGATCTTCTGCTTTTGAGAATGAATGGAGGTGACATAATTTGTCGATGTTTGGCGTATCCTTGATAATCTCGTGTTTAGCCAAAAACTCATCAAGAATTTCTTCGCCTTCTCGTTGTTGAATGCGTTCTTTTTTGCGAATGGCAGCGAGGATTTTGGCTTTTGCCTTTGCGGTGGTAGCGATGTGCAGCCATTCGTCGCTTACCATAGATTTGCTGGATGACAGTATTTCTACTTGGTCGCCACTTTGTAGCTTGTAGGTCATCGGCACCAGCTTATGGTTGACTTTTGCTCCCATACAATGAGTTCCGACGACTGTATGGATGGAGAATGCAAAGTCGAGGGCTGTGGCTCCTGTTGGGAGTATTTTGATATCTCCCTTTGGCGTGAATACCAATATCTCGGAAGCATAGAGATTCAACTTGATTGTGTCGAGGAAGTCCATGGCGTCTGGCTGTGGATCATCAAGGATTTCCTTGATGGTGACGAGCCATTTGTCGAGTTCGTTCTCTTTCTCTTCTTCCGTAGTCTCACCCTCTTTGTATTTCCAATGTGCTGCAAATCCTTTCTCTGCGATTTCGTCCATCTTCTGACTTCGTATCTGGACTTCTATCCACTCTCCACGATTACTCATAAGGGTTACGTGTAGTGCTTTATAACCATTGGCTTTTGGATGGTTCACCCAGTCGCGGAAACGGTCAGGATGGCTTGAGTAGAGTTGGGTGAGGGCTACATATATGTTGAAACATTCATTTCGTTCATCGATATTGGCACGAGGCTCGAAAATAATACGGACAGCAAGTATATCATACACTTCTTCGAAAGGGATATGTTTTACTTGCATTTTGCTCCATATAGAATAAGGTGACTTGATACGTGCTTTGATTTCGTATTCGAATCCCATCTGGTCAAGCTGTTTGCGGATAGGTGCTGTAAATTCGTCGAATACGGACTTACGTTCGCTTTCAGTCGCCTGAAGTTTCTTCTCGATGGCTTTGTATTCTTCTGGATGTTCGTATTTGAAACTGAGGTTCTCGAGTTCCGATTTAATGGCATTCAATCCTAATCGGTTTGCGAGGGGAGCATAGATATAAAGTGTCTCTCCAGAGATTTTGTATCGTTTGTTGGCAGGCTGTGCTCCCAATGTGCGCATGTTATGGAGTCGGTCGGCCATCTTGATCAAGATGACACGGATGTCATCGTTCATCGTCAGCAACAGCTTCTTGAAGTTCTCTGCCTGTGCTGAAGCCCTTTCTCCGAAGATACCTCCCGATATTTTGGTCAGTCCGTCAACAATCTGTGCAATCTTCGGACCAAAGATGTTCTCTATGTCATCTACGGTATAGTCTGTGTCCTCAACGACATCGTGAAGCAAGGCAGAACAGATGGAAGTTGATCCCAGTCCGATTTCCGAGCATACGATTTGAGCGACGGCAATGGGGTGCATGATGTATGGCTCACCCGAAAGGCGTCTTGCTCCCTGATGGGCATGACGGGCAAAGTTGAAAGCTTTGGTAATCAGCTCAACTTTTTTCCGGTGCTTGGTGTTCAGATAAGAATCCACTAAGTGCTGGAACGCTTCGTCTACCATCTTTTCTTCTTCGATGTTCAATGATTTCTCTTCTTCCATAGCTGTTGATGACTAAAATGTGATACTACATTCTACTCCGTATGATTGAGGAGCAAGAGTTTTGTTCCATACCGTGGTATGCTTTTCGTGAATTACAGAAGGACGGACTTTCATGGACAGGTTCTTGCTGATGTCGAAACTTGACAATTCGGCATCCACATAGGCGTCGATGATTGACAGTACATAGACGCCAATCATACAAAACATACTCAAGTCGCGATAGCGACGATAGTAGTTTTTCTTGCGTCGGAACATGTCCTGAATGCGTGATAGGTTGCGACTGACATCATAGCCTTGAGGGATGAAATTCTCATAGCTGACGGTCTTAGGGTCATCGTCCATGATGTCGATATAGGCTTGTGAGTAGTCGTGATACATGGTGTTGTTCCAGTTCAGGGCATAAACACATCCAAGGAATCCTCCGTAGATGAGGGGGAGTTTCCAGTATTTTCTGTTATATATCTGTCCGCCGCCAGGAATAGCAATGGCCAACCATAATGCTTTCTTGGGTTCGGGGATAAATACCTTTTTGTCAATAAACTGCCGAATGGCTTTCTCTGTAGGGATGTTCAGCTGGGAGATGCGGATTGTACTGTCATTCGTCAGGGTGTCTGTGATGGTGATAGTCATCCTGTTACGCCTTAATTGGGCTTGAGGAATGTTGGTCTGAATCGTGTCTTGAGCAACAGATACGAGTGGAAAGCATATCAAGGCCAAGAACCCAACAAGATGTGTGGTTCCTGGTAGGTGTGCAAACAACGGTTTACAAATATGTCCAATCGTTCGATTCATGCGAATAACTCTGTTGCTAATTGTGTGTAATTGACCAAAAGGTCTCCATCACTCGTAATCAGGGTATGAAGCACTTTGCTACCATAACATGTGTGTATCTCCTTCAGGTTTATCGAGGTCGACCTTAATTCCGCATTGACATGGGTGATAAGAAATCCGGCAATTGTCAATTGTGGGTTCAAACTATTGCTCACGTCGTCGATGGTTCGTAACAGCTCTGCCATTCCTTCGAAGATGCTGTTGTCACATCTGATGGGAATGATTATCTCGTCTGCAGCAGCCAGCGCATTCATTGTGAGTAGTCCTAAGGACGATGGGGAGTCAATCAGAATGTAGTCGTAGCAATCTTTTACATCCTTTAATGATGCTGCTAACACCTGTTCCCTGTTGGTTTGGTTAAGGGCAGAAATCTCGAAGCCAATCAGATGTTTCCCACCAAAAGCAATGGATAATCCGTCATTCTCCACCCTCATGATGCAATCATTCAACGTAGCACGCCCTTCCATACATTCAGATAGCGGTAATACCTCTTGTGATGAGGTGTCGTAGAGGGCAATAGCGTTCGACAATGGGTCAAGGTCAATAATCAGCACCTTCTTTTTCTGGTTGGTGAGTGCTTTTCCCAGAAATGTGGTTGTAGTCGTCTTTCCGACATTCCCTTTCTGGTTAACTATTGCGATTATTTTACCCATGTATGCTACTCCCTTTCGCTAACGAACTGCAAATATAGTATTTTTCGTTGGTTTCTCTGCTATTTTTTGCATTTTTTCTTAACTCTTAACTCTTAATTCTTAACTTTTTCGTACCTTTGCACTCGCAACGTAAAAAATGTTTTATATGGACGACAGTTATCCGGCGAATAGTTTAAGTAAAGCAGGATAGAGTCAGATCGAAGCATAGTAAGTTTAGACTCTATCGATTGAAGCAAACGAATTTCCAAACTTTTAAAAAGAGTTTAAACTTATGCGTACTTATTGGAATTTTAATAAGGGCATTAAGCATCTTGACCAATGGGAGTCAGGATGTTGGATTCAGGTTACCTGCCCAGTAGAAGATGACGTAAAATATCTTGTTGACGAACTGAAGATTCCAGATTATTTCTTGGAGGATATCTCCGATACCGATGAGCGCTCTCGTTATGATTATGATGAGCGTTGGTTGATGATTATCCTTCGTATCCCACACCTTAAGAACATTGCCAGTCGTAGTCCTTATACTACGATTCCGTTGGGTGTCTTGATAAAAGACGATAAAATCATTACTGTCTGCAATCAAGAGACGAAAATGATGGTCGATTTCATCAATCATCAGCAGCGTCGTGGCGAGGGATTCATTGATGCAACCGACCTTGTGTTCCGTCTCTTCCTTAGTGCCAGTGTGTGGTACTTGAAGTATCTGAAACAGGTGAATGGCTTGATTGAGAAGGCTAAGCGCAATCTTGATCACAACATCGATAACAAAGATTTGACCAGTCTGTCACGTCTGCAGGATAGTCTGACTTATTTCGCTACCTCCATCCGTGGTAATGAAACCCTCTTGAGCAAGCTGAAGTTCCGCCTGCCTGTCGATGATCTTGATGCCGAACTGATTGAAGATGTGAATATCGAGATGCAGCAGGCACGCGAGATGACAGCCATCTATGCAAACATCCTCGATTCTACGATGGACACTTATGCCAACCTCATCAATAACAACATGAACCGTGTGATGCGTCTGCTCACCAGTCTCAACATGATCATCATGTTACCTACTTTGGTTGCTAGTCTGTTTGGTATGAACCTCGTGAACGGTATGGAGCAGAGCAACTGGGGATTCCTTGTGGCCATCGTCATTTCAGTCATCATCACGGTGATAGGGTGGTGGTACTTCCGCAAGCGTCAATGGTTGTAAATCAATAGTCAATCGTTAAATTTAAATAGTAAATTGTCAATAGTTAAATAGTAAATGGGATGGTTTTCTATTTCTCTGGTACAGGCAATACACGATGGGTGGCTCAGTTCCTGGCGCAGGAACTGAACGATACGCTCCGTTTCATCCCCGATGAGATAGGTGGGGATATGCATTATAAGTTGAAGGACGGTGAACGTCTGGGCTTTGTCTTCCCTTGCTATGGTTGGGGTGTTCCTCCTTTTGTGGAACGTTTCATCGAGCAGGTCCAGATTGAGAATGTAGATTACCTCTATTTCATTACTACTTGTGGCGACGATACAGGAATGACGGCAGATATCTTCTGTGACGATGTGGCCAAGAAAGGTTGGTATTGCACGTTGGGCTATGCTGTTCAGATGCCTGAGTCTTATGTGTGCTTGCCAGGATTCGATGTCGACCCAAAAGATAAAGAGCAACTGAAACTGACCAATGCCATTAGCCGCATGAACCAGATTATCGATGATGTAATCGATGGTCGTGGTGGTTTCGATACCATTCCCGGCGGCTTTGCTTGGGCCAAGAGCCATATCATTCGTCCTTTCTTCAACCGCTTCCTCGTCACGGCCAAGTACTTCAAGACCAATGGGGCTTGTGTGGGATGTGGAAAATGTGTCCAGGCATGCCCGTATCAGAATATCCGACTGAATGCTAACAACCTGCCCGAATGGGGTAGTGCATGCGTGCAATGTATGCGATGCTACCACCAATGTCCCCAGCGTGCCATCGAGTGGGGCATGTTCACCAAGAACAAAGGGCAGTATCTATTTAAAGAACCATGAAACATAACCTTCTTTTCATCCTCCTACTCTTCACTCTCCAAACTACAGCTCAGGAATCCTGGCAGTTGGTGTGGAGCGATGAGTTCGATGGTGAAGGTCGTCCCGATGAAGCCTCATGGAATTTCGAGATGGGGTTCGTGCGCAATCATGAAGACCAATGGTATCAGCCCGATAATGCTTTCCAGAAGGATGGAAAGCTGATTATTGAAGCACGACGTGAGCATCGCGACAACCCCACCTATCAGCCAGGTAGCCCTCACTGGGGATTTGCCCGTCAGTATATTGAATACACATCTTCGTGCATTACCACAGCTCGCAAACACACATTCCTTTATGGACGCCTTGAAGTGCGAGCCAAGATACCTGTTGCGAGTGGCTCATGGCCTGCTATATGGACACTTGGCACATCCATGCAATGGCCCTCATGTGGTGAAGTCGATGTGATGGAATTCTATCGTATCAACGGCGTTCCCCATCTCCTTGCCAATGCAGCATGGGGAAGCGACCAGCGTTGGAATGCTGTATGGAACAGCAAGCGGATTCCCTTCTCTCATTTCACAGAACGCGATGCCCAATGGGCAGATAAGTTTCACATCTGGCGCATGGATTGGGACGAAAAGGTCATGAAGCTCTATCTCGACGATGAACTGCTTAATACCATCGACCTCACGAAGACCATTAACGGCCGCCTTGGTCAAGGAGCCAATCCTTTCCAACAACCCCATTACCTCCTGCTCAACCTCGCTCTTGGAGGCGATAATGGTGGAACCATCGACGATTCCGCTTTCCCTCTTCGTTACGAAATCGATTATGTCCGCATCTATCAGCGCAAATAATCGCCTCATTCTTGCCATTTTTCCCATTTTTTCTTAACTTTTAACTTTTAATTCTTAACTTTT
>CAMYYX010000007.1 GCA_947303695.1 uncultured Prevotellaceae bacterium
TGGATACCCATATCGATAGCCGTACGTTTACCCGTTTCGATGATTTCCTCTTCCAGTTGTTTCTTCACCTTCGTTACCACCTCTTCGATGCGAGCTGGGTGGATACGTCCGTCTGCTACCAGCTGATGGAGTGCCAGGCGGCAAACCTCACGGCGTACTGGGTCGAAGGCGCTGATGACGATAGCTTCAGGTGTGTCGTCTACGACAAGCTCTGTACCTGTTGCAGCTTCAAGGGCACGGATGTTTCGTCCTTCACGACCGATCACTCTTCCCTTGATTTCATCGCTTTCCAGGTGGAACACGGTTACTGAATTCTCGATAGCAGCTTCTGTTGCTACACGCTGGATACTCTGTATCACAATGCGTTTAGCTTCCTTGTTGGCCGTCATCTTCGCATCGTCAACAATCTCGTTGATATACTGCTGAGCCTGTGTGCGAGCTTCGTCCTTCAGGCTTTCCATCAGGTGATCCTTTGCTTCCTCGGCCGACAGACCGCTGATGGCTTCCAGTCGGGTGCGCTCCTGCGATTGCAGTTCCTCCAGTTCGGCACGTTTCTTGTCGTTATTCGCGATTTTCGTTTCCAGACTCTGTGACAGGCTGTCGCATTCTTGTTTCTTGCGAATCAGCTCCTCATGGCGTTGATTGAGTGATATCTCGCGTTGTTTCAGGCGGCTCTCGATCTGTTGCAGTTTCGAGTTGCGTTGAGCAACTTCCTTTTCGAGTTCAGCTTTTTTGTTGAGGAATTTCTCTTTCACTTCGAGCAGCTTCTTGCTTTTGATAGCTTCAGCTTCGCTCTTGGCGTTATTGATTTGCTGGTTGTAGGTCTGCTTCAGGACATATCTGAACAACAGGTATCCCAAGGCAGCACCGACGATAAGACCAGCTACTGATGCAATTATAATTACCATCATTGTCGTTTAATTGGTTTTATATGTTAATGAATAACGCACAAACTCAGCTTGCAAACAGTCTTGCAATCTGAAAATGTGCGCATGTTGAATTCTCGTTTCTTTGGGGGATGAGCCGAACACACTACTTCTTGATGAGTTCGTCAATCTCCTTCTCAAGCGATGCAATGATGCCATACACAGGACTCTGGTCGTTCTTGTTTTCGGCCGTCAACGCTTTGATTTCGGAGTTGAGCATCACCATGATGTCGTAATACCGCTCGTTTGGAACGCTTCTGTATCGCTCACGCACCGTGATGAGCTGCTGGTTCAGATTGCCTGCAGCCTTACGGATGATAGCCTCCTGGTCAGAGTCTGTCACAGTCATCGGTAACGATATGTTATCGATGTTTACGTGTATTGTGAGTTTCTTAGCTTCCATTTCTCATCGTTCGGAAGGCTGTCAAAGCGCGGTGTCACCACTTTGCTCCTCTACAGCAACCTCCTCTGCGTTTAATAGTCCGATGCATCGATTGATTTCGCGCACTAGCCTCGTCATCCTCTGCTTGGCGCTCTTCAGGTCGCCGTCGCTGATTTCTACGAATTTGGCTATTTTCAGATGCTGATAGTTCTCGTCCACCGATTTCAGTTCGCTGGTCAGTCGGGCTATCTCTTCGTCCTTCTTTCCCAGTTCACCTTGCAGACGTGCAATTTCGTCCTCTAAGTTCCGGTATTGCAGGAGGAGTTGTCTCACTCGTGCCTCGAACGTTTGGATTTTCTTCTGCTCGTCGCTGGTCATTCTCTGAACGGTCTTTTTGGGCTTTAAACTACCATCTATATACTATTTTTTCATTTTGCTTTCCGCTTTCTCCATCTCCTCCTGCGAGGGTTTCGGCTCCTTCTTCGCCAGCGTGATCACGTTGTACACGTACTCGTTCACCCATGCCTCAGAGAAACCTAAGGATTTTTGATACTTACGAACAGCAGCGACAGCCTTTCTTACACCGTCGTCGCTCCAGTCGTTTTTCGTAAAGATGTCGTTCACGGTTTTCTCCACCATCACCTTCATCGCCTTCTTCAGGAAAGAAGGGATGCGGAACTTCCATTTCATCAGGTTGCCCACAACCATCATCAAGTCCTGCGTGAAACCCGAGAACAGGAACATATAGTTCCTCACGTCGTTCACGTTTCTGCAGTTCTTCTTGATGCTCAGGTCAATCTCCTTGAAGAAGTTGTCGCTGATGCCATACAGATCCTGTAGCATCTTCTGACAAGCCTTCTTCTCACCGACACCCAATTTGTTATTCACAGTAGCAACATGTAGCGAGCGCTTGAACGCAATCAAGTCGGGTAGGGCAGCCACGTTCGATATGCCCAGGTTTGCAGCAAGCACACTTTGGAAATAGACCCTGATCAGGGTCATGAAATCCTCCATGCCGCCTACATTTGCCTTCTGCTTCTTTTTGAAAAAATCTAACAAACCCATTAATTGTTTACTTTTTTTTGTTTGGCCGTTTGTTTTGGCCATTGTTTTGGCCATTAGCCTATGGCTATTGCCTGGCAAATTGCCATTCATTTTGCAAAGATAAGTAAAAATTGTTAAATGACCATTCGATTCTGCGGAAAAAGAGACGAAACGGGAGGAAATAATGCATTTTGATGCAAAAACACGTTATTTTAATATAAAAAAAGCGTACGGCCCCTAAGATTCCAACGCTTGGAAAAGGGCAGAAGCTTATTGCGCAATACTCGTGCCTTTTTGACAAATAACCCTGCCTTATCGCGGAATAAGGCAGGGTTATTGTTGACTGAATTTGAAAAAGCAGGCGGATTAGCCCGCCTGCTCTATAATGGTGAAAAGGAATAAATTACTTAACCATGATCTTCTTGCCATCAACGATGTTGATGCCTCGCTGCATGCCGTTGAGCCGCTGACCTGCAATGTTGAAGTAGTTGCGTGGCTGTGACGGTCCTGCGATGACATTGCTGATGCCTGTAGCGGTGCAGATGAGCTCAATCTTATCGATGTTGCAGTATGCTCCACCGATGGTGATGCGGAGGATCTGCTTGCCGAGCTGCAACTCCTGTGAGAGTGTGCCTTCGACAACGCGGTAGGTGCCCCAGTCGTTATCGCCTGTCTGTGGTACAGATACGGTTGCGAGGTCTGTAACATTCTCTCCGTCGGAGAGTCCGATGGTGAATGATGAGGAGTTGTTGCCTGACGAAACGGTTGCCTTATACTTGTATGGTCCGGCTGCGGTCACATTGACGGTGTATTCGTACCACTCGCCTGATGTGGTGTAACCGAGTGCATAACCGCCGTTTCCTGTTACAATCTCCACTCCTTCCTTATCGGAACGATAGCTGCCATTACCTTCGTCTTCAGAGTCGGAATCGTGGAAAGTGAATCCTTCGCCTCCCTTATCGAAGTCTTCTGCCTCGAAGACACCTGGTATGTCTATTGATTTATAAGGTGTGCGCTTGTTGTTGACCTTGAGGACATAGGATGCGATGTTAGACTCCTTGCCTTCGCTGTCGAGTGCTACTGCAGTGAACTCGTATGAGCCTACAGCTGATGGTTTGTAGCTGTATTCGTAAGGTGCTGCGGTGAAGGTCTTCACTACCTTATCGTTGAGTGAGAGCTTAACGGCTGCGATGGTTGTGTTAGGCGCTGTTGCGTTGACCGTGATGACGGTTGTCTCGCCAATCGTAGCGGGTGCAGGATCGGCTGTGATGTCGAGCTGGATGTCGTCGTTGAGGTCGACATGACGGAAGTTGATCTTATCGATGTTGCAACTGCTGCCTGTGATGTCGAGGTGCAGAATCTGCTTGCCTTCTGGGAGCGGAATGAGGAGACGTCCGCTAACGGTGCGGTATGTGTCCCAGTTGTTGCTTCCGGTCTGTGGAACAGAGATGACATCGGTGAGGTCTTCGTATTTGTCTCCGTTGACCAGAGAGAGCTTGAATGAAGAGCCTGTTGTTCCTGAAGAAACGGTTGCCTCATAGACATATACTCCTGCTTCCTTTACGTTGACGGTATATTCGAGCCATTCGCCTGAAGAGGTGTAACCGATGGCCTGTCCGCCGTTACCCTTGACGATATCGACACCGCTTCCGTCGTTACGGTAGTTCTTCACGTCGCCTTGGTTGTTGCTGTCGTCGTCGTGGTAAGCGATACCGTCGGCACCTGTGTCGAAGTCTTCAGCCTGGATGATGCCTGGGAGTTCGATGTCCTTGAAAGGTGCACGTGGCTTGTAGACGGTGAATGCGCCATAGCGCTCGTAGGTGTTACCGTCGGTTGCATAAACCACAGCTTTCAGTTCGTACTTTCCGATTTCCTCTGGAGTGTATTCGAGTTCGTATGGCTCTTCTGTGAAGGTCTTAACGAGCTGATCCTTTACATAGAAGTCGATGTGGTCAATGGTCTTGGTGCGCAGTTTGGCACGAACAGTGATTGGCATCGGATCGCCCTTTGTGGCTGCGATAGAGGCTGGTTTGATGTAAACCGATGCTTCCTTCTTCATGCCTGGTAACGGGCTCTTAGCTGTGGTGGCAGCCTCGCTCGCCATGTATTCGCGCAACCAAGTCATAGCTGGACGTTCAGTGCCGTTCTTGATGATACCAGAGTTGCTTACCCATGTAGCACCATGGATATAACCCCAAATGGTGACACCTGCACAGTATTCAGCCTCCCACATGATGGGGAAGATGCTTTGGTATTGCTCTTTCTGCCCTGCATCGCTTTCGATATCGATATCCAACTCGGTGATGTACATAGGCATCCTCAGTGCTTTCTGTTGCTTTTCCATCACGTTCTTCAGGGTGGTTGCATTGATGTTGTTCACATCGTGTGCTTGGTTTCCGTAAGCATCAATAGGTGCACCTGCGTCGCGCAATGTCTGTACCAAATCGATGTAATTGTCAACATCTCCATTGTTAGGATTTAATGAGTTGTAGTCGTTGTAGATGAGGATGGCATTCGGCCAGCGCTCGTAAGCGAGCTCGAAGGCATTGATGAGCCAGTCGTAGCCGGTCTTTCCGCTACCGCCCAATGACTCGCGCATCATGGGGTTACCTTGCTGGTGCATACCGATTGCCTCGTTGACTACGTCGATCATCTCGAGGTTAGGATATTTGGTCTTTGCGGCATCCATCCACTTGACGATGGAGTTATAGCGCTCAGAAACAGAGAGGTTGGAGAGCCAGTTAGGATATTGTGAACCCCATACAAGTGCGTGGAACTTGAAGAGGAAGTTGTGTTGCTTGGCATAGCTGACAGCTCGGTCGGCTCCACTCCAGTCGTAACGTCCGCGAGTACCTTCGACTGAACCCCACTTGGATTCGTTCTCGCAGGTAATCTGGTTCCACATGGTGTAGTACTTCGGAGCACCTTGTGCATCAACCTGATAGCGTGTGGTGATGTTTCCGAGGAACTTGTTGGGGTTTTGAGACAGCTGAGCTGATGCTGTCAGTGAGATGAGCAGTAGGATAAGTGTACTCATCAAGGTTTTGATAGGTAATAAATACTTCATAAGCGTTTTGGTTTATAATGTTGTAAAAAAGAGTTGATATTGATGATGCAAAGGTAGATGTTTTTTCGCGTTTAAACAAATAAAATGCAGAAAAAATGTTGGAAAGATAAAAAGATTTGCAAAGTTGAATGGTTTTGTCGGTTTGTATTTTGTGGTTTAGGTAAATTGTTGTAACTTTGCAGGTCGAAACAGAGAGGAAGTTTAAATGGAAGTTAACGAAGTTAGCGAAGTTAGCGGCCTTACGGCCTCGAAGTTACCGCTTGAGCTACGCTCCTCGCTCCGACGATAGGATGCTGGTGTTAACAACCTCAAAGTAACGTCGAGCCGAAGGCGATAACTCCGAGCGAAGCGATAACTACTAAAGTTGAAGGTTAAAAGCTTACAACTTAACAATGAAAGAGTAAAAAACATAACAATATATGAACGTTAGTTATAAATGGCTGAAGGATTATGTCGACTTTGACATGACGCCAGATGAAGTTTCGAAAGCTTTGACAAGTGTCGGGCTGGAAGTAGAGAGTCTTGAGGAGGTGCAATCGATTAAAGGTGGATTGGCAGGACTTGTGGTAGCACAGGTCCTTACTTGTGAACCTCATCCCGATAGTGACCATATGCATGTGTGTACGGTGGATCTGGGCGAAGGACGTGTGGAGCAAATCGTTTGTGGCGCACCTAATTGCCGGAAGGGACTGAAGACCATCGCTGCTACATTGGGAACGAAACTCTATGATGGCGATAAGGAGTTCGTGATCAAGAAATCGAAGCTGAGAGGTGTGGAGTCGAACGGTATGCTGTGTGCAGAGGACGAGATAGGAATCGGAAAGAGTCATGCAGGTATCATCGAACTGCCGGAAGATGCTGTGGTAGGAACTCCAGCAGCCAAGTACTATAACCTTGAGAGCGATTACGTAATCGGTATAGGTATTACTCCGAACCACTCTGACGCTTGCAGTCATTGGGGTGTGGCTCGTGACCTGTATGCTTATCTTCGCCAGAACGGCTATGAGACATCGCTTCATCGTCCGGATGTGGATGACTTCAAGGTGGACTCACAGAGCCTGCCTATCGCAATCGAGGTGGAACAGAAGGAGGCTTGTCCTCGCTATGTGGCTGTCTCGGTGAAGGGCTGTGATGTGAAAGAATCGCCGAAGTGGTTGCAGGACCGTCTGACAGTGATAGGTCTGCGTCCTATTAATAATATAGTAGATATCACGAACTACATCATGATGGCTTACGGCCAGCCTTTGCATTGCTTCGATGCCGATATGATCAAGGGTCAGAAGGTGGTTGTGAAAACGATGCCTGAAGGTACTCCGTTCGTTACACTCGATGGGGTAGAGCATAAGCTGTCGGATCGTGACCTCGCTATCTGTAACGCAGAGGAACCGATGTGTATCGCAGGTGTGTTTGGAGGAAAGGGTAGTGGTACGTATGAGACAACCAAGGATGTGTTGTTTGAGTCGGCTTACTTCCATCCAACATGGATTCGTAAGAGTGCCCGTCGTCATGGACTGCAGACAGATGCCAGCTTCCGTTTCGAACGTGGTATAGACCCTGAGGGACAGATCTATGCAGTGAAGATGGCTGCCAAGATGGCGAAAGAGCTGGCTGGTGGTGAAATCGCTATGGATATCGTTGACGTAAAGAACGATACGCTGCCTAAGAACGCAACAGTAGAACTCGAATATAAATACCTGTGGGATTTGGCAGGAAAAGAGATTCCGGCTGCAACCATCAAGTCGATCTGTGAGGATTTGGGAATGAAGGTGCTGAAGGAGACAGCAGAGACTGTTACGCTTGATGTACCAGCCTACAGAGTAGATGTGACCCGTCCGTGTGATGTTGTGGAAGAGGTACTCCGTATCTATGGATACAACAACATGGAGATTCCAACTCAGTTGAAGTCGTCGCTCACCATCAAGGGTGATTTGGACAAATCGTACAAGTTGCAGAACCTGATTGCTGAGCAGTTGGTGGGATGTGGATTCAATGAGATACTCAATAATTCGCTCACGAAGACCTCGTATTATGACGGACTTGAAGCCTTCAAGGCTGAGAATCTGGTGAAGTTGATGAATCCGTTGAGTCAGGATCTGGGTGTGATGCGTCAAACCTTGCTGTTCGGCGGTCTTGAAAGCATCTGCCACAATATCAATCGCCGTATGCCCGACCTGAAGATGTTTGAGTTTGGCAATTGCTACTATTTCAATGCCGCTAAGAAGAGCGAAGAAATAATTGAAGTGAGCAATGCAGAGACTTCAAAGGCTGTGCTTGCTGCTTACTCAGAGGATTATCATCTGGGATTGTGGATCACGGGTAAGCGTGTGAGCGGAAACTGGGCTCATGCAGACGAGGAGACTTCCGTATATGAAATGAAAGCTTACGTGCTCAACGTGCTGAAGCGTCTCGGTACTCCGTTCGGTGCCCTTGTCTTCAGCGAGGAAACGAATGATGTGTGGGCTAAGTCGACGAAGATATGCAATCATGGCGGTAAGCTGATTGCTCAGTTCGGTATCGTGAGCAAGAAACAACTCAGCAAGTTGGATATTGACGCTCCGGTTTACTATGCAGACATCAATTGGACCAACCTGATGAAGATGATCAAAGGTAAGGGTGTCAGCTATCAGGAGATTCCTAAGTTCCCAGCAGTCAGTCGTGACCTTGCTCTGCTGCTTGACAAGAATGTAGAGTTTGGTGCCATCGAGGCTGCTGCATACAGCGCAGAACGCAAACTGTTGAAAGATGTGCGTCTGTTTGATGTGTACGAAGGAAAGAACCTTGAAGAAGGTAAGAAGTCGTATGCGGTCAACTTCACCCTGCAGAGTGAGGAGAAGACGCTCAACGATAAGGCTATCGAGGCTGTGATGAACAAGATTGAGCAGGCAATAGTGAAGGCAACAGGAGCTACGGTGAGAGGGAAGTAAGGGTTAAAAGTTAAGAGTTAAAAGTTAAAAGTTAAGAGTTAAGAGTTAAAAGTTAAGAGTTAAGAGTTAAAAGTTAACGGTTAACGGTTATAGGTTAAAGAGGAATTTAATAGAAAATCGAAATATGGGAAGAGCATTTGAATTTAGAAAAGCCCGCAAATTGAAGAGATGGGGCAACATGGCAAAGACGTTTACACGTCTGGGTAAACAAATCGCGATAGCAGTAGCAGAGGGTGGTCCAGACCCTGATAACAACGCACACTTGCGTGCAATCATCGCTACCTGTCGTCATGAGAACATGCCGAAAGACAATATCGACCGTGCTATCAAGAACGCAATCGGTAAAGATAAGTCTGCATGGAAGTCGATGACTTACGAAGGATATGGTCCTCACGGAATAGCTGTATTTGTTGATACTTTGACAGATAATACGACTCGTACGGTTGCTGATGTCCGTAGTATTTTCAATAAGTTCAGCGGAACTCTGGGTACGATGGGTTCGTTGGCATATCTGTTCGATCACTATGCGATGTTCTCATTCAAGAAGCCTGAGGGTATCGATATGGACGAGATGGTTCTCGACTTGATTGACTACGGAGTAAGTGACGACTTCGATGAGGAGTATGATGAGGATAAGGACGAAACGCTGATTACTATCTATGGTGATCCAAAGAGCTTCGCTTTGATTCAGAAGTATCTGGAAGATCACAATTATGAGATTACGACTGCAGAATTCACTTACGTTCCTAACGACCTAAAGGAAGTGACAGACGAGCAACGTGAGACAATCGACAAGATGGTTGAGCGTCTTGAGGAGTTCGATGATGTGCAGAACGTATATACGAATATGAAGTAGGTAAGTAAGCCGGGATTATAATATATATAATAAGGTGAAAGCGATATACCATACTCATGGAACCTGTTCACAGGCTATAGAACTGGAAGTGGACGACAATCACGTGATACAAAGCGTGAACTTTGTAGGTGGTTGCTCTGGTAATACTCAGGGTATCTCCATGTTGGTACATGGACATAAGGCCGAAGATGTGATCAATCGTTTGCAGGGCATACGATGTGGTATGAAGGCGACTTCGTGTCCAGATCAGCTTGCAACCGCACTTGCAGAGGCTGTACGACGTATAGAACAGAATAAAACAGCAGGAAATGAATAGGATAAAGCTAATAGCACTTTTACTGACAGTCCTATTGATTGCGGCTTGTCAGGAAAGTAAACGAGACAGAATTGAACGTGAGGCTCGCGAGTGGACGGAACAGAACTGTCCTCGTGCAGAGTTCGAAGACCTCATCATCCTTGATAGCGTGGTGTTCCATAATGACGCAAGCAATAACTTCACATACTATTATTCTGTTCATGGTGATTCAGCTGAGATGGCAGAGATGGTTGCTCAGTACGAAATGCTTGAAAGTGAATTGCTGAAGGCGGTACGTAATTCCGTAGATTTGCGTCACATCAAGGCAGAGGGGTTGAACATCATCTATTCATATTACAATCCGGAAACAAAGCAGGAGATAGCGTCTTTCTGCTATAAGCCGGAAGACTATAACTGATGACGAAGGAGGAACGGATACTACGAGCCCGAGAGTTGTTTCTGCAAGGTTACAATTGCTCACAATCGGTATTCTGTGCCTATGCAGAGGATTATGGGATGCCGCTTGAGTTGGCTTTGAGAGTGTCTGCTTCGTTGGGCGGAGGAATCGCCAGAATGCGTGAAACCTGTGGGGCTGTGTGTGGAATGGCGATGTTGGTAGGGATGGAAGAAGGCCAGACGAGGCCTAATGACCCCGAGCAGAAGCAGAAGAACTACAAGATTGTACAACAGTTAGCAGGGGAGTTCAGAGAGCAACATGGAAGCATCAAATGCTCTGAGTTGTTAGGACTGCGAAAAGATGCACCGATTAAGGCTGTTCCTGACGAAAGGACAGCAGAGTATTACAAGAAACGTCCCTGCTTGCGGATGATTGAATCGGCAGTAGAACTATTTGAAAATTGGAAGGATGGCAGAGTGGACGATTGCGCCGGTCTCGAAAACCGGTAAACGGGTAACCGTTTCGGGGGTTCGAATCCCCCTCCTTCCGCGATAGCTTGTATTTTGTGTTGTGGCTTTTTCTGTGTTCGCACACAATTTTTACCATTTTTAGCATATTTTTCTTAAAAAATGTTTGTTGTTTCAGAAAAATGACGTACCTTTGCAACGTGAAAGAGAGATTCACTTAGGTTTTGTATTAATTTGGTAAAAAGAAAAGATTATGTTACAGGAAAAAGCTGGAAACATCGCAGGTACTATTTGGAATGCACTTGCAGAGAACAATGGTCAGACTTACAAGCAGATCAAGAAATCTACTAAGTTGGCAGAGAAAGATTTCAATCTTGGACTCGGTTGGTTGCTTCGTGAAGACAAGGTAGCTGTTGCTGAGACAGGTGATGAAAAAGATCCTTTTGTTTACTCTTTGAAGTAATACTACTATTTAGGAATTTAAGAGGTATATCTAATAGGTGTACCTCTTTTTTGTGGTTATTAAACTGAATTTTTGCATGGTTTTTGAAAAAATATTCACACTCGACAAAAAAATATGATTATATGTATTTGTTGAATAGTAAATATTTTGTACCTTTGCATTCGCAATTCAGAAACAGGATTGCCCGTGAAGGTTCGCATAGCCGCGATTAATTGGGAACAGGGGTGTGAATCCCCGACTGTCCCGCAGCAGTGAACTCCGTTCTAACTGACCGACACGATGTCATTGTCCGTAAGGATGAGAAGACGTCGGAAAGTGGAGTAAGTCTGAAGACCAGCCTTTTCGGTAAAAATGTCGATTGCTTTCGATGTAAAGGCATGAGGCACCAGAATATTTTTTTGGTTATATTAATAAAGAATTATTATGTTCAAAAATTTCATTGGGTACAACCTCATTGAGGCATACCATCGTATGCGTCATGTGCAGAAGTACCAACCCAGTAGGGTCGTTAAGAAATTAATCCAGGCAGTCATTGTGTTGATTGTGACACTCGTGCTGTGGAATTTGCCAGCTAGTGTGTTTGGCATGGAGGGTCTGACGGTGGTTCAGCAACGTATCATCGCCATCTTTGCGTTTGCTACGCTGATGTGGATTCTGGAAGTAGTGCCGTCGTGGGCTACCTCTGTGGCTATCATCGGTCTGATGTTGTTGTTCTGTAGCGACTCAGGAATCAAACCAATGTGCAACCCCGACGATGTGGGGACGTTGTTATCGTACAAAGGTGTGATGGCTTGTTTTGCCGATCCTGTGATTATGTTGTTTATCGGCGGATTCATCCTCGCGATTGCAGCAACGAAGACAGGTCTCGATGCTCAGTTGGCTAAGATATTGCTTGTTCCGTTTGGCAAGAAGAGCAATATGGTGTTGTTAGGATTCCTGCTCATCACAGGTCTGTTCTCTATGTTTGTATCCAACACAGCTACAGCAGCTATGATGCTGACATTCCTCACTCCTGTGTTCCGTCAGCTGCCACCCGAAGGTAAGGGGCGCATCTCATTAGCGTTGTCAATTCCTATTGCTGCTAATCTGGGTGGTATGGGAACCCCAATCGGTACCCCTCCAAACACGATCGCCTTGAAATATCTGAACGATCCAGAAGGACTGAATCTGGGAATCGGTTTCGGACAATGGATGCTCATCATGGTACCTGTTGTTCTCGTGCTGTTGTTTATTGCATGGATATTGTTGCAGAAAATCTTCCCATTCACACAGAAGACCATCGAACTCTCTATAGAAGGTGGTATGAAGAAAGGTGTTCAATCGAAGATTGTTATTGCTACTTTTATCGTGACAGTACTCTTGTGGTTGCTCGACACGGTTACAGGTATTAACAGCTATACCGTAGCCCTCATTCCGTTCGTAGTGTTCTCACTTACAGGTGTGATTGGCCGTAAGGATTTGGAGGAAGTCAACTGGAGTGTTATCTGGATGGTAGCAGGTGGATTCGCTCTTGGTTATGGACTCAATCAGTCGGGCTTGGCAGAATTAGCAGTAGAGAGCATCCCATTTGGCGAGTTCTCACCAATCCTCATCCTCGTCCTTTCGGGTATCATTTGTTACCTCCTCTCGAACTTCATCTCCAACTCAGCTACAGCAGCACTGCTGATGCCTATCTTGGCAATCGTGTGTGGTGCAATGGGAGATAAACTCGACGCAATCGGAGGAATATCTACCGTGCTCATCGGAGTAGCTATTGCAGCCAGCTCAGCTATGGTGCTTCCAATCTCTACTCCTCCAAATGCATTAGCTTATGCTACGAACCTTGTTACTCAGAAGGATATGGCTCGTATCGGACTTATCGTCGGCATCATCTCTATGGTGCTTGGCTATGGAGTCCTCTATGTTATAGGAAATCTTCATGTGATATAAGTCTTTATCTACGGACACAACACATTTCGTGTATACGTGTATTTTAATTAGTTTGTGAGAGGGGCGGTTGTCGTGATGACACCGCCTCTCATTTTTCTTTCCTTCAGTCGTTTATTTCTTGAGGAGTTTGATGGCAAATCCTCCACCAGATGCCATGTGGATAGGAATGCGATCAGTATTGGTGACTGTAAGGGTCTGGATTCTGTAGTCGGTAGCTACATGGTCAGCATTTACACCATCAAGAGCCATCTCGGCAGTATAGGTGCCTGCTGGAAGGAAACGGAGATCGAGGGTGATGTCGCGTGCATCCCAATTGGTCTCACCACCTACGTAATAGTTACCTTTATTGTCAGTACGAAGAGTGACGATATAATGTCCCATCTTGCCATCGATGACTTTCATGCTTTGATAGATGGAAGGAAGGGTAGCGATGAAACGTGTACACTCGGCTTCGCTTTCATAGATGGTGGGGTTGTCGGCCAACATGGTGAGAGGTGATTCGTGGACGATGTAGTGTGCCATCTGATGACAACGGGTGCCCATTGTCAAAGGGTTGTTGTTGATGGGTTGGAAGTCTTTCGATGTGGCGTTGCGGAAACCGCCAGGGGTGAAATCAGTATAGCCACATTGCAGACGGATGTAGGGGAAGGTGACATCGTAGAGCGGCATGTCTTGTTCTCCGTTTTTAGTCCATTTGGTTTCTTCCATTCCAAATACGGCTTCGAAGTTGACGATATTCGGATAGGTGCGATTGATGCCTGTGGGGGCATAGATGCCGTGATAGTCGAGCAAAAGATGGTGTTTGGCACACTTGTCTGCAATACGGTAGGCCATCTCGACAGCAGTCTGGTCGTTACGGTCGAGGAAATCGACCTTGAATCCTGCAATGCCCATTGCTGCATACTTCTCGCAGATAGCATCGATGTTGTCGTCGAGACAATTGAATACACACCACAAGATGAGTTTCACATTCTTGGTCTTGGCATATTCGACAAGGAGAGGAAGGTTGATCTCTGGAATGGTTGTCAGGAGATCTCCGCTGGATGGAACATACCACCCTTCATCGAGAATCACATATTCCAGTCCGTATTTCGATGCGAAATCGATATAGTGTTTATAAGTGGCATTGTTGATGCCGGCTACGAAATCTACACCAGAGATGCCCCAGTCGTTCCACCAATCCCATGCAACTTTGCCAGGACGAATCCAACTGGTGTCGCCTATACGGTTAGGTGTGGCGAGCGAATAGACCATGTTGTTGTCGAGCATCTCAGTATCTTTATGACTGATGGCGAGGATACGCCAAGGGAAGGTGCGGTTGGTGGTGCACTGAGCGATGTAGTCTTCCGTACTGGTGACATATTGCTGCTTGCGCCATTGATAGTAGCTGGTTGTTCTGGGGTATTTTGCGAAGTAACCTTTCAAACTCTTTCCGCTCACCTCTATGAACATTCCCGGGTAGGCTTCGAGGTCGCTCTCCATGAGGGTGATCTTGGCTGATTGACAGTCAACCGTGGCTGGTAAGAAGGCTAAGAGGTTACGTTGCCGACTGAGTGGAGCTACGTTATAGGTGGCCTGAAACGCCATCGCTTCGGGCTTTTTGGAATTGGTGGTGAAGGGGATGTAGCTGTTATAGTCGTTTGCGAATTGTATTTCGGCTTGTTCGTTGAGCACCTTATAAGAGCCTTTGATGTCTGTCGTGACGAATCGATAGGCTACACCTTCGTTGAAGATGCGAAACTCGATGTTGACTCCACAATTGAGTTTCACGACTGCAAGGTTGTAGGTTGTAGAATATTTAGTCTGTCGATAGAGTGGGGCAGCGATATCTTCCTTCACGGTTTTCTGGGTAGGTTTGCCTACAATTGATGCCTTGGACACGTTGATGGTGCCTGTTGATGTCTGCAGGTCCATCCCGATGCTGGTCTTTGAGATGAGCGTGGTAGCTCCATCTGTGAGTGAGAATGCCAACCCTCCGTTATTGGATAGCTCGACTTTCAACTGTTTGTCGGGCGAGGTGAACACTTGTGCTGTGAGACATAATGTGGTGAACATCATGCACAGAGATAATGCAACGATTCGTTTCATATTGTTTTAGAATTTGATTTGATATGGATAGGTTACTGGGCCTTCTTCCTGAGCCGGAGAGGGCTGCTGTCCGCGTCGGCGTCCAAATCCGGATTCGGGCTTATATTCTTTGGATGGACAGCCTACGACAACAAGATAGAGTTTCTTGATGTTGCCAGGATTCTTGTATGTGAGGGTTTTCTTTGCCTCAGAATTGGCTCCAAGGTAAGTGGGATTGTTATCGTTATCGACAGCAACTAATCCATAGCGGTATCCGATATTTTCCTTGTTCGAGAGAGCCTGGAATTGTATTTTGACGGTCTGTCCTGTAGCAGGAAGTGTGATTTCGTCGATATTGAATCCATAAGTTTGAGGTGCATTGACCGGGCGTTTCCATCCATTTCCTGCATCCTCTAACTCACTCTTCATCTCGCATGAATACCGCACACTCTCTTTGCGTTTGTCGGGGAAGTCGAAAGTAATGAGACGGCTGTAGCAGTCCAACAACTCGTTTCCCATTTGCTTCACGTCAACATTGTACATTCGCATATAGGTCTGCGTGAAATCTTCACCTCGTTTGCCTCCACGGAACATATCGGCCATATAGGTGATGCCATGCAAATAACTCCAATATTCGAGCACAAATGGTGCGTGGTAC
This sequence comes from uncultured Prevotellaceae bacterium, assembly GCA_947303695.1. GTDB lineage: Bacteria > Bacteroidota > Bacteroidia > Bacteroidales > Bacteroidaceae > Colivivens. The sequence continues at coordinate 15,476 of CAMYYX010000007.1, forward strand.
ATGTTTTCGCTATTGAAGAGACTGAGGTGTATGAGTTTCTTGAATGCTTCCCAATGGTAGTTCTCGTCTGTTGTCCATTTGGGATTTACGTTCCATAGCATCCACTGAGCGGAAGTCTCGAAGATTCCTCCACCCATCCCTTGTGACTGTCCGTCGCACGATATCTGTATCTGGAACGAGTGTCCCAGTTCGTGAGCGATGCAGTTGAGGGTCTTGTCTTGAACGCGATTCGGAGCAATCCACAAGGCTCCGATCTCATCATCGTAAGAACCTCCGTAGGCGGTTCCTTCGAGCGAATAGTTGAGCATCACCATCATGCGGTACTTCTCTGCCTTACTGCCAGGAAGCAGAAATCCCATCATGTCGCGATAGACGTTGTAGAAATATTCTACGCGGCTCAGGAGGTTATCAAGATCGACTGTCATCTTATGACCGTCAAGATCGGGCGCCTTACTGAGATCGTCGCCAAATCCTTTCTCCCAGAAACACACCACATTGGGCGTACAGGCCATACGATAATAGCTCCATTGGGATTCTTTGCTGGTGAAATCGTTGTTGCGCAAATCCTTTGGAATGTAGATTTCTTTTCCTTCAGGCAACTGATAGCCTGCGTCTGATTGTGCATATGCTGCTAAGTAACCGATGATGCAGCATGCGATGGTCAAAAAAAGTTTTTTCATGATTAGTGTAATTAGTAGATAGAAATACTTAGTTAATGAATCGTTATGATTGGTTTGATGATGTACCTGTCATTGGAAGTACCACGAACTCTCCGTCTACAACAGTCAGGATGATTGTCATGTTTGGATGGTAGGTGTTGGTTATCTTTTCCATATTCAGTCGGGTGTCAGTCTTACCTGTCGTATTATATAGAACAAGGTACAGGCTTCCGTCTGTATCGTTGACTTGATAGCCTTCCCAATTCGTGGGGAGGTCAGTTACGGGTTTCACCTGCTGATTGAGTTGCTTTGTCTGATCTGCTGTTATATTGCTGTAGTAAGCAATGAGGCGTGTGTCGACTTTGTCGCCAACCCCCATCGTGCGAGGAGAGTCGGAATAAGAGGCGTAGAGTTTCGAGGTGAGAATGGAGTTGTTGTCTTGTTGATCACCAAAAGCGATTGTGTTCGCCTGCTTATCGTTACGAACGACCACACCTACACAGTTGTCGATATTGACCCATTGACCATTGACTATTGACCATTGACCATTGGTAGTTGGTTGCGGGTGAAGGGTTCTTGTGGTTTTTGTGAAGGGGTCGGTTGAGATGGCCAGCAATCCTCCTCTCTCTTTTGTGATGGTACACTCTCTCGTGGTTCGTGTCATATCGAAGTAGAGGACCAGGTTGTTTCCTGTTGCAAACAGCATATAGCGGTTCCTCAGTGTCCGTTCGTTGGTCTCGAGGGTACCGTAAACGATATAACTGTTGGAATCAGAATAGGCGATAGCGTGTTTGACATCAATAGCATCCGTCTTTTTCCCTTCCACCTCGTAATAGCCGATATAGTTGCCTGTGTTGCCTGTCCGGAACGGAACGACGATGTTGTTATGCTCCTCACTTGTGGGGGCGAAATATCCTGTATAGTTCTTCAGCCCTTTGCTCCACGAGAAACAAGTGAACCGCTGTGGAGATGAGGCTGTGATGACATCCTGATCAGGATAATAACCGGTTTCGGAATAACGGGCAAGGAACTGTTCCCAAGTGGTTGGGGTGATGTCGTTGGTAGGTAATACATGATGCATGAGCCAAGTCATCATGACACGATGTGCCTCCACACCCATTCGTCGTGCGCCTACATCAGGACGCAACAGCCAGGAACCGTCGGGAGTGGTTTTCTGGCGTTTGGCTATCTGACGAAGTGCCCGCTGTTCCAACATGAGCGCATAGGGATCGCGCAGGAAGCAGGAGACGGTAGAGAATGAGGTAATCTGGTCGTAGAGGAACAAACTCCAGTCGTTTCCGTTGGGCATCGCGAGTTCTCCATCAGCTAATGCTAATCGGTTCAGCACTTCGTCCATCACGAATCCCACTTGGTGCATGAGGGTGTTGGTTTTCCAACGTTCTTGCTTGTGAATATCTGTCTGGAACAACTTGAGAGCGAGTGCTGCTTCGCCAAGTTCCTGTGCTACTACGTTTTGATAGCTAGTGTGGAAGTAATTATGATTTTGCAAGGTGAAGTCATCGTAGAGGTTTGGCCCTTTGTAGAGTTGGGCGATAGTGGTTTGGTCGAAATGCGGATCGGCAACCTCATCGTTATCGGCATCCATCGGGTGGGAATAGGAATTGACAGCAAACTCACGGAGGCGCTTGAACCAATTTGTTGCTAAAGGGTCAGTTGGGAAAAGCCCGATGGTAGCAGCAAGGACATCACACTCCCATCCGTTTTCCTCTGCTTTTGTGTCACCCTGATAGCCGGTTGGTATGGTGCGCTCTAATTCGTAATTACATTCGGCTTTCAATAAGTTGTAGATCTGTTCCCGTTGTTTGGCAGACAATTGCTCCCATTGGAAGAAAGCAGAATAAGCAACAGACATCGCCCATAGTGAAGATTCCCAAGCATTGTCCGCATTACTAACCGACCCCCAATACTGATTGTTCTTACAAGGGTACAGACGGTTTGCCTTGTGGGTGGAATACGAATAGGTGAGGGTAGTGCGTGCCATCTTCGCCAGTTTGTCCCAAGTGACCGTTGAGGGGAGGGTCACCTTTCCCTTTGCATACTTACATAGGAAAGCACAGATCATGGAGAGGTCAGCATTGTGGCGCACTCCTTGTTCGTTGTTCCCAAAGGTATTTTCGCCCTTGAAGGTAGCCATCGATTCACCCAATGTGTTCTTGTCATCAATCACTTGATACTGATTTGACATGTAAGGAGTGAAGTCGGCAAGCATTTGCAACGCAAGGTCGAAATCGTCTGTGGTAGCAGCATGAGTTGCTGTTACGATAAGCAGAAAGAGATATGTGAGGGTTTGACGGAGCATAATAACATTTACTATTTGACCATTTACCATTTACTATTTAACCATTGAACATTTCTGTTATGATGTCGATGAGTTGTTTTGGTGTATCGATGATGGTTTTGGCTTCTTGTTCGATGAGGAAGTCTTTATCGCGGAATCCCCATGATACAGCGATGCAGGGTAGGGTAGCATTACGAGCTGTTGCCAAATCCACTTCGCTATCACCCACATAAACCGCTTCGCTATGTTGGCAGCCAAGCAGCTCGATAGCTTTCAACACCATATCGGGAGCTGGTTTACGTTTCACGTCAGGAGTTTCGCCGATAGCAATATCGATACAATCTGCAAAGAACCGTTGATGGAGGTCCTGAACGGCAAGGTTGAGTTTATTGCTGACAATTGCTGTCGACTTCCCTAACGTCTTGCATTGTTGCAGCATCGGGATAATGCCCTCGTAGGGTTGGGTACAGTCGAGACTATGTTCCAGATAATAGGTTCGAAACTCGTTGAACACTTTTTCCGTCAAAATCGGGTCGCATCCTTCAGGGAGCGCATGCTCCACCAGTCGTCTGATGCCGTTTCCCAGATAGCTTCTGACTTCCCATTTGCTGCGAACAGGCAGATTGAATTGAGACAACGCATGATTCACGCTCGAATAGAGGTCGTCCAGCGTATTGAGCAATGTGCCGTCGAGGTCGAAGATGATTGCGTTGTACATGCTGAGGCTTTATTTCAGTGGTGCAGGACCATTGAGGGTTGGTTTTACTGGAACGATTCTTCCTCTGCGGTCGAATGTCATCTCGTCGATACATACCTCTCGATGGATGCCTGGTCCGTCGTGCAGATAGTCCTTATTGATGCGATGATAGACGATATACCATTTGTCCTTATCCTTGAGCTGTAACACAGAGTTGTGTGCAGGACCGTAGATATGGTTCTCTGGGTCTTGCTGGAGGATAACCGGCTGTTCCGCTACTGTGATAGGTCCCAGCGGACTTTTGCTGGTTCCGTAGGCCACGTGGTAGTTCGGGCTGCCTGTATCGTCCACACTCCAAAGGAAGTAGTAGGTTCCGTTACGATAGAAGACATAAGTACCTTCGCGATATGCATAGTCCTTAAGGGTACCGCCTTGAGGAGTCAGCACCGTAATGGTGTTCTCTTTGATACTGGTCATATCGTTATTGAGTTCTGCGCCTGCCATATAGCCGTTTCCCCAATAGATGTAATGCTTACCTGTCTTTGGGTCGGTAAACACATCGACATCAATCTGCTGACCTCTGCCTACAGGGGATTCACTGATGATAGGTTTTCCGAAGTCGACGAATGGTCCACAGGGGTCGTCAGCAATGGCTACACCGATTTCTTTACGTCTGCCGGCATCAGCACTGTAGTAGAAGTAGTATTTGTATGTTCCATCGTTCTGCTTCACTTCTTCAATTGCAGGAGCCCATGCGTTTCCTCTTGCCCAAGGAACCTGATCGGATTTCACGTCGAGCATCGTGCCTTCGTTCTTCCAGTCAATGAGGTTGTCAGACGAGAACACCTGGAAATAATAGCCTCCCCATCCAGGGAAACCGTCTGTGGTAGAGTAGATATAGTATTTCTTTGTTTTGTTCGAGTAGAGCACCTCTGGGTCAGCATGGTATCCTTCCAGAATGGGTTGCTTGGTCGAAGGGAATGCTGCGAGCAGTCGGTCCTTTTCTTCTTGTGTGATAGGAATCATGGTTCCGTGTCTTGGTGTGAATACACCCTGGGTCTTGGTGTCCTGTACAAACTTGAAGGTCTTCAAGTCCTCACTGGTGCAGAACTGATAGTGACCGGCTGTGTAGCAGTCGTACATCACAATCCAGCTCTTGCCATCGATAGCTTGGCATACACCCACACCTTCTACGGCATTACGGCTCACTTCCACTCTTGTTGGAATCTTTGTCCAATGCTCTCCAGGTTTCTGTCCTGGTGCAGGGAGGATGCTACTCGTTGTAGCTTGGAATATTCCGCCTCCGGCTTCACTCTTGTAGAACAGGTGGAACAGTCCGTCAGCCTTGTTATAGACGATATCTCCATCTATCGCAGCCTTGCTATCGTCGAACAGCAGCTTAGGTTCTGTAATATCTGTGAAGTCTTCGTTGGCGTAGCTGTAATAGATCTTGTCGTACTGATTTGTAGTCGATAAGAGCGAATAGAACACAACATACTTTCCGCTATGGGTGTCGTAAACCGTCTCAGGAGCCCATACACGTTGTACATTCCGCCAAGTGTTGGCAAATTTGGTAGGGAAGTGGATGGTGGTATGTTCCCAATGTAAGAGGTCAGTACTCTTCATGAGTACCATTCCTCTGTTCGACGACCATCCGAGGCTCGACTTCATGTCTGTAGCCACCATGTAGAAGGTCTTTCCGTCTTCGCAACGAAGGATATGTGGGTCGCGAACACAACCTGTGATGGCGATTGTGTCAGATGCGATGACTGGTTTTCCGTTATTGAGCGGTGTCCAGTTATAGCCGTCATCACTAAGAGCGTAACAAATCTGCTCTTGTTCGGGTGCGTTTCCTGTAAAATAAGTGAATAGATACGCAACCTTGTCTGTCTGTGCATTCATGTTCATCGCTTGGAGCGATAAGATTCCTGTAAGGATTGTAATTGTTAGTTTCTTCATAAGTTATCTTAGTTTTATTTTCGTTATCGTTATTTCGTTTTGACCAAATCAAACAGGTAAGTCACTTTGGCTGTAATGGTTTGGTGAGCCGAACGGCTGAAATCGCCTTTCTTGCTGTTGTCGAACACGTCGCCCAATCCGTAATAGTATCTGGCATTCAGCAGGAAGTGTCCGAGAGGTGTTGAGAGTTCCATACCGATTCCGCCTGCGATACCGTAGTCAATCTTGTGATCCACTCCCATTCCATATTGCTGCACCACTTTGTTCGGACGTTTGGATGTGTCCCATACGCCTCCGCCATAGGTTTCACTACTTCCAAGGTTATAGCCGAATTGCGGACCTGCCTCTATCAGGAACTTGGCACCTCTACGTTCGCGTCCCCAACCCATCTGCATGAGGATAGGAACTTGAATGTAGGTGAGGCTGCGCTGGTAGGTGTTGCCGCTTCCGTCTTCTATCACCTCTTTCCATCCGAGATTGGCGAAATTGACCTCCATAGATACGCCACAGATGGCTGTGAAGTATTTCTCGCAGATGAAACGTGCAGAGAAACCGAAGGTAGGGCTGTATTTGTATGTCTGTTTGATGGTTGGAGTTATGTCCATTCGTGTCATCAGCATACCTGCATTGCCACCTATGGCAAAGTCTGTACGCTTTTCGCCTACCTGTGCGCTAAGTGACAAGCACACAGAGAGCAAAGACAACACAAATATGACGAAACTCCTATTCATACACCCTTAAACTTCTTAAACTTTTGGAACTCTTAAACTTACAACTGCTTCACACTAATGGTTCCGTCTGAGTTGTATTCCACGAACATCATGGCGTTGTTGATGAATCCGCTCCAAGTGTTCTTATGTGTGAAGTGCATAGGGTTCTGGATGGATTCGCTTCTCAGGTTCTCTATGTTTGCTGCAAAGTCTTCACCCTCTACATACATGTTCCTTACGAAGAAGTTCGCGATGTCATATCCCAGCATACCATAGCGAGGATATGTGTTGAACTGATCACGTCCGAACGAGTTGCGGAAACGCTGGTTGAAGGCGTGACTCTCTGTGTCGTTAGGGTTGTTGTAAAAGCTGGTGAAGAACGTACAATGATATTTCTTGAAAGCGTCGATCGATTTGTCAGCAAAAGCCTGCCAGTCAGCATAGCCGAAGAGGTTGATTTTGAATGCGTCCAGCTCCAGATCGCCCAACTTCTTCACCAAGCGGTCGAAAGCCGTCTTGGTACTCGACGATGGGATGATGAAGTTTTCCTTGGTCTTCGACAACATCTCCACGAGGTTGCTCATGTCGCTGAAATCGCTGGTGAAGTAGTTGATATCCTCGGAGTTCAGATAGTTCTTCAGGCGTGCCATATAGTCAGCCTTGTCCACCTGATCTTCTATATTGACAAAGACGTAATTGGCATTCGGATGCATCGCAGAGAACGATGCGAAGGCACGGTCGTAGGTATCGTTGTCCATCTTCTGGTTTACCTGATACACATTGTGCGTGTTGTTCACAAGGGTAGTGGACGATGAGAGAGGAACCACCAGGCTGATGTTGTTCTTCTCAGTGAATGTCTTCAGTTTGTTGATGTTGTTTACATCTTTAGCACCGATGATGAGGTTCACCTTCTTCATCTGAGGCAGAGCCAGCACGCTGTCTATCTGTTCCTCGTCATATGCGTATACCTTGCCGCTCACGCCGTCTTTCTTCATCTCTGCAACAGCCAGCATGATACCTTCGTAGAAGTCAATCATCGTGATGGCCTCACGTGTTTTCTTCTTCTGGTTCAAGCCGAACGGCATGATGACAGCGAAATTCACAGGAACTGGTTCCTTGATGACGATTTCCTCTTCCTCTTCTACAGGTTGCATCGCAGCCAGTTCTGCTTGTGAGTAAGGAATGCACAGTACCTGACCCTTCTTGATTTTATCCTTCTTGTCAGGTTGAATCGTTGGGTTGGCAGCCACGATTTCATCCACTGTTAAGCCGAATCGCTGAGCGATGCTGTAGAGCGTTTCCTTTTTCTTCACCTCGTAAGTTGTCTTGCATGGAGGAATGTCGGCCGATGCCTGTACCGCCTGTTCCACAGGAGCTGTTACCGTCTCTTGTACGACAGGAGTAACCACAGGAGTCACAACCGGCTGTGTGACAGTTGTGACAGTTGGCTCTTGCTTCTCAGGTTTGTTCGGGTTGAGGTCCGTCGAGCGTATGATGATATGCTCCTGCGGAGGAGTCTCCCTTTTCGTGGGAGTCGTCTGAATGATGACATTCTGCTGTGTAGGAGCCTGAGCGCTCTTTGCAGGAATGTTGATGACGCGTCCCGTCATGATGGTTTCGCCCAATCCAGGATTAGCAGCCTGAATAGCCTGTACGGTGACACCATATTGGCGACTGATGCTGTACAACGTCTCTCCGGCTTTAATCTCATGCTTGGTTTGTCCCCAAGCACTTATACTGATGAACAGAAAAGCACAAAAAACAGAAAAGATTTTCATTGATTTATAGCCCATAATCTATTACCTTATTAATTTGGGTACAAAGTTACAAAATAATTTGCTTCACGCAAAATGCTACGCCTCAAAAACATCAAATTAACTCCGATTCTTCTCAGTTTCCACGCATTTTTGAACATTTCTCTAGCTAGAGCTGATAGTCTCTCTCTTGCTTTTTAACGAAAAAGTAACAAAAGTAACAAAAGTAACATGGTAACACGAAGTTAGAGAGCATGTATAAATTAATGTATAATATTATATATATTATATTATTATATATATATAAATAATAGTCATTTTAAAGGATATTTGATGTTACCATGTTACTTTTGTTACCAAATTGCAAAGTAGAGATAGCAAAATAGGGTATAAAATGTCACTAGAGAAATACCGTAAAAGTAGGTTTAACCTTTGATTTCCTAAGAAAAAACAGGCAGGAGAGCCTGCATTTGCACCATCCTAGAGCTTGCATTTGCATAATCCCGGGCATCGCACGTGCACACTCCAGAGGCGGCAAAAACGAGGAAAAAACTAGCGAGTACCTCCGACTTACCTCCGACTTACCTCCGACTTACCTCCACTCTTCCTCATACTTACCTCATACTTACCGCTAACTTTCAGCTAACTGATAAGATTAGAGTTTGGATGGGGGAAGAAGACCCTCTCCCCGCTCTCCCTTAAAGGGCGAGGGCTAAAAGGATTTGAAACCTGAAACCATAAAATGTTCAAAGTCTTTCTGCTCACTTCGTGGGTTTGTTTGCAAACTTTGGAGGGGTGGAAGTTAATAATGAGGGGGAGGATGTGAAAATAAATTAATTTATTTTGAGCGTCTCTCAACTTTTTGCTAAATTTGCAGGTCAAAGTAGTGAAATAAAGAAAAGAAGTAAAATAGGAAGTTAAAGTGGAAGTAAAATAGGAAGTTAAGCACTTCGTGCAGGACGATAGATTCTAGGCGTTTACATCTACTAAGTAACGTCCACAAGCAAAGCTTGTTAACTCCCTTCAATATTAGAAAATTAAATATTAAAATATGAGTACAGAAAAAAAGAAAGAGAGTGTTGCGAAAGGGGTGGCCCTGGTGTGGATCTTTGTCCTGCTGGTGTTGATCGCTGGTGTGGGTACGGTGTATTCCATCTCACAGGGTTGGCTGGGCGACATTCCTGAGATTGAGGAATTGCAGAACCCTATCAACAAGTATGCTTCGAGAGTGTATTCGGACGACGGGGTGCTGCTGGGTACCTGGAGCTATGCGAGTCAGAACCGTGTGATGGTGCCCTATGACTCGATTCCTGAGAACATGGTGAAGGCTTTGGTGGCTACGGAGGACGAGCGTTTCTTCGAGCACTCGGGTATCGACTTCAAGGCGCTGGGACGTGCCATCGTGAAGACGCTGATCATGGGCGACCGTTCGGCTGGTGGTGGTAGTACGCTGACTCAGCAGCTGGCGAAGCAATTGTACACGGATGTGGCTCACGACGTGAAAGGTCGTATTTTGCAGAAGCCAATCGAGTGGTACATTGCCGTGCAACTGGAGAAGTACTATACGAAGGAGGAAATCATCGCTATGTATCTGAACCAGTTTGACTTCCTCTACAACGCTGTGGGTATCAAGAGTGCGGCCAGGACGTACTTCGGTAAGGCTCCTTTCGACCTGAACCTGAATGAGTGTGCGGTGTTGGTGGGAATGTGTAAGAACCCATCGCTGTATAACCCTGTACGTGATAATGCGGTATGTATGGAGCGCCGTAATGTGGTGCTGCAGCAGATGCTGAAGGAGGGTTACATCACAAAGGCTCAGTATGACGAGACGAGTCAGATGCCGATTGATGTGTCGCTGTTCAAGATCACGTCGCACAACGAGGGTATCGCACCTTATCTGCGTGAGTGTCTGCGACAGATGATGATGGCGAAGAAGCCGGACAGAAGTGACTATGCTTCATGGCAGTATCAGCAGTACTATGACGACTCGCTGATGTGGGAGACTGACCCGCTGTTCGGATGGTGTAACAAGAACAAGAAGAAGAATGGCGACAACTATAACATCTACACGGATGGTCTGAAGGTGTATACAACCCTCGATACGCGCATGCAGAAATATGCGGAGGAGGCCATGAGGGAGCATGTGGCGAAGTATCTGCAGCCTGCATTCGAGACCCTGAAGAGCCGCTATTCGACCTTCCCATATATCAACGTGAATAAGGACCGTGTGGACCGTATCGTGAACCGTGCCATAAAGCAGTCGGAACGTTACAGACTGCTGAAGGAGGCCGGATGGTCGGAAGAGGAGATTAATGAGTCGTTCAACACGAAGACTTCGATGACCTTGCTGAAATATGAGAAGGACGGTACGTGCTCGGAATTCGAGACAGAGATGACTCCTCGTGACTCCATCCTCTACTACAAGAAGTTCCTGCGCTGTGCCATGATGGCTATGGACCCCCAGACGGGCTATGTGCGTGCCTATGTGCCAGGACTGGACTTCAAACACTTCCAATATGACAACGTGATGGGTTATCATGGTGGCCGCCGTCAGGTGGGTTCGACCATCAAACCTTATCTGTATAGTCTGGCTGTGATGA
>CAMYYX010000008.1 GCA_947303695.1 uncultured Prevotellaceae bacterium
CGCCGTCAGGTGGGTTCGACCATCAAACCTTATCTGTATAGTCTGGCTGTGATGAACGGCTGGACACCTTGTGACGAAATCAACACCTCACAGTTCTCTGCCGGAGGTTGGACACCGAAGGGTGGTGTGGGAGGCTATCGAACGCTTGCTGCTGCTTTGGCTGCATCGAGCAACCAGGCAAGTGCCCGACTGATAGACCAACTGCGTCCTGAGAACTTCATCAACCTGTTGCGACAGTTCGGTATCCGTACGGTAAACATCGACCCAACGTTGTCGCTCTGTCTGGGTACCTGCGACATCAGCGTGGGTGAGATGGTGAGCGGCTATACGGCATTCGCCAATCAGGGACTGAGAACGGCTCCTCTGCTGGTGACCCGCATAGAAGATGCTGACGGAAATGTGGTGGCTACGTTCACCCCTCGTACCAACGAGGTGCTCTCGCCTGAGGCTGCCTATCAGATGGTGACCATGCTGAGAGGTGTCATCAACAGCGGTACAGGTCGTGCCCTGCGCTCATCGATCCGAGCTGACATGGGTGGTAAGACCGGTACGACGAACTCACACGCCGATGGATGGTTCATGGGCTTCACACCTCATCTGGTGGTAGGTGCGTGGGTAGGTGGTGACGACCGCGACATCCACTTCGACTCTATGGGTTACGGACAAGGTGCACGTGCTGCCTTGCCTATCTACCATAAGTTTATGGATAAGGTGTACAGGGACGGACGGTTTGGTGTGGATCAGGATCAGAAGTTCGAAGCACCAGAGGACTTCGACCCATGCTATGACGAGCTGAAGGAACTCCGCAGCTTGGAGCATGTGGGGAATAGCGAGGTGGATGAGTACGAAAACCAGATAGACGAGGCGTTCCAATAAGATGAAATATATAGGAATCATACCAGCACGATATGCGTCAACTCGATTTCCTGCCAAACCTCTGGCGATGCTGGGTGGGAAACGGGTGATAGAACGCGTGTATACCCAAGTGGCAGGCCAGCTGGACGATGTGTGGGTGGCTACAGACGATGAGCGGATAGAGCATGCCGTGAAGGACTTCGGAGGCCAGGTGGTGATGACGAGTACTGAATGCCGAAGCGGAACGGACCGTTGCTGGGAAGCTGCCGACCAACTGAAGTTGGACGAGGCGGATGTGGTGGTGAATATCCAAGGTGACGAACCTTTCATCCAACCACAGCAGATAGCAGCTATCAAGGCTTGTTTCGACGACCCTACGGTGGACATCGCAACCTTGGTGAAACCGTTCACGCCAGCCGATGGATTTGCCGCTCTGGAAAACGTGAACTCGCCGAAAGTGGTGGTGAACAAACGGATGGAAGCAATGTATTTCTCACGCTCCATCATCCCGTTCACTCGAGGAAAGGACAAGGAAGAGTGGTTGTCCGGACATACTTATTACAAACATATCGGCATCTATGCCTATCGTGCCAATGTGTTGAAAGCGATTACCCGACTGCAGCAATCGTCGCTCGAACTGGCTGAGTCGCTGGAGCAGTTGCGATGGTTGGAGAACGGATATAAGATAAAGGTGGGCATTTCGGACATCGAAACCATCGGAATCGATACGCCGGAAGACCTTGAGAAAGCGGAACAATTCTTGAAGAATCTTAAAAACAAAGGATAACAATGAAAAATTTATTGAGTGTAGTGTTGTTGTGTCTGGGTGTGACAGGCTTTGTGGCTTGTTCGGTAGACGCAGAGAGTGAGGCAAGCGTCACCATTCAGTATGTTGGTAATTGCGACAGCGTGGCGTTTGTGCAAGCGAAGGATACTGTGTACGAGAAATATATCAAGGATGTGATTGCCACGAAATCCATTCCGCTCGTAGGTGCGAACTCACTCTTCGAGGAGAGTTATACAGAGAAGGACGAGTATCTTCAGAATGCCATCACGAACTGTCACCTTCAAGCGATGAAGACCTATGAGACAATGGTAAAGAATGCTTCGTCGAAGTTGTTGTTCTCGACCATGACTGGACTCTATGGCGATTCTGTCGATTTCAAACCTTTGGGCGAATATAGAATCTATTACAGTCTGTTTGGGTTTGTGAATGGGCAGACGGTACAGGTAGGTACAACGTACAAAGATTATTATTAAAAACCATACACCATGAAACACACCATACTGATACTGCTGCTGTTGACGTCTCACTTGTTGATGGCGCAACCACGTTACAACCTGACAGGATTGCAGCGTGAGCAGTTGGGTAGAGGTGTGGTGGTGTGCCGTACTGCTGAAGGCGACAGCGTGAGCATCTCGTGGCGCTATCTGGATAGTGATAATCTGACAACTGCCTTCAATGTCTATCGGGATGGGAAGAAGGTGAACAAGACTCCCATAGCAGGAGCGACGTATTTGAAACAGCCCTATGAAGGTGGTGCTACCTACGAGGTGAGGACAGTAGAAAAAGGAAAGGAGACCCATCGTACAGACGGACGATATACGCTGAAAGCAGATGCACCGAAAGGCTATCTCAGTATCCCTCTTGATATTCCAGAAGGAGGTACTACCCCCGACGGACGTCGATATGGCTATAGTGCCAATGATGCTTCGGTGGGAGACGTGGATGGTGACGGAGAATACGAAATCATCCTGAAATGGGACCCTTCGAACTCACACGATAATGCACATGATGGCTATACGGGTAATGTGTTGTTCGATTGCTACAAGCTCGACGGAGCACGATTGTGGCAAATAGACCTCGGGCGGAACATCCGATCCGGAGCTCACTATACCCAGTTTATGGTGTACGACCTCGACGGAGACGGCAAGGCTGAGGTCGTGATGAAAACCTCGGACGGAACCATGGACGGAAAGGGTAGGGTGATAGGTGATGCAGAAGCCGACTATAGGACACATACAGGACGTTTGGGACGTATTCTGTCGGGTAACGAATACCTGACCGTATTTAGCGGACAGACAGGCGAGAATCTCTGCACAGTGGATTATGTGCCGGCCCTCAATACAGGTAACTGGGGCGATGATTTTGGCAACAGGAGTGAGCGCTATCTGGCTTGTGTGGCCTATCTGGACGGACGGCATCCGAGTGTGGTGATGTGTCGAGGCTATTACGAACGAACCACCTTGACTGCTTGGGATTGGGATGGCAAACAACTGAAACAACGATGGGCTTTCGACTCACAAAATCAAGGCATGAGAGCATGGGGAGGACAAGGCAATCACAATCTGAGAGTTGCTGATGTAGATGGTGACGGGCGTGACGAGATTGTGTATGGCTCGATGTGTGTGGACGACAATGGGCAAGGACTATGGAACACCCATATGGGACATGGAGATGCGATGCATCTGATGGGCTTCTTCCCCGATTCGGATCAGTTGCAAGTGTGGGACGTGCATGAGAATCGTAGAGACGGCTCTACATTGGTTCAGGCAGCTACCGGTGAGGTGATTTTCCAAATTCCGTCGAACGCAGATGTGGGACGCGGAATGGCTGCAGATATCGACCCTACGAATTATGAGGTATCGTGAACACAAAAGGAGAGATTGTCAGCCAGGCACGTGTGTCTACAAATTTTGCCATCTGGTGGACTGGTGATCTGAATCGTGAGTTGCTCGACGGAGCACGTATCACGAAATACAATCCTGAAACCAAACAAGTGGATATTGTGCTCGATATGACGCGTGAATGTAGTTTCAACAACGGAACGAAAAGCAATCCGTGTCTGGAAGCCGATGTGGTGGGTGATTGGCGTGAGGAGGTGATTGTGAGGACACGTAGAAGCGACGAACTACGGATCTATATCACCGACTATACGACCCCGTACAGGTTCCATACGTTCATGCAGGATATCCCGTACCGACTGAGTGTGGTTACGCAGAATGTGGCTTACAACCAACCTTCGGAGTTGGGATGCTACTTCGGTTCGGACATGAAGAAAGGAACGACGTTCAGAGGGTGGAAGTTTTAAGACCATTGACCATTGAACATTGATAGATAAAATATGACGTTTGAAGGTATTGAAAAACTGTTAGAGACGAAAGTGTTTGGGGTGACGTTGTTAGACCCCATCATGTTTTGCTTAAAGGTAATCGCGATATTTTTGTTGATACAGGTGGCTGTGTGGATTATCCGTCGCTTGATGGATCCTCATCGTGCCCGTCGGAAGAATCGTAAGTTTGACGAGACGAGCATGGTGTTCTTCCGCAAACTGCTTGTGACTATCGTGTATGTGTTGGGTGTGGCTTGTGTCCTTTACCTGATTCCACCTTTGCGTACATTTGCCACCTCGATTCTTGCGAGTGCAGGTATCATGGCTATGGCGATAGGTCTGGCCTCACAGGAGGCGCTCTCGAACTTCGTAAGCGGTATCTTCATCATTCTCGCCAAACCTTTCCGTATTGGCGATATCGTGACGCTTGATAGCGGACAAACGGGCAAAGTGACAGAGATAGCTATCCGTCACACCATCATCACAACTGCAGAAAACCGTCAGGTAATCGTGCCGAACTCGAAAATCAACTCGGCTATCATCACAAACTCAACGATTAACGATACGCGTACTTGTGTGTTTGTAGAGGTGGGTGTGGCCTACTCGGAGAATTTGGATCACTGCATAACAGAAATGCGTAAGGTGATTGAGAAAGACGAACGTGTGCTCGACAAACGAACAGAACAGGAGAAGACGGACGGGGTAGAGAAGGTCATCATCCGCGTGTTGGAACTGGCTAGTTCGTCCATCATCCTTCGTGCTTATGTGTGGGCATCCAGTCCGACTGAAGCTTTCGTTCTGAAATGCGATCTGCTGAAAGCTGTGAAGGATCATTTTGACGAAGTGGGTATAGAGATTCCGTATCCGTATATGAATGTGGTGAAGAAAAGTTGAGCATTATGAATTATCAAATCATCTTTGATAAGTACTATCCGGAGGAGAACGAACAGCGTCGTATCTTGTTGGAACATAGTCGACGAGTGGCGGATAAAGCGTTGGAGTTGGCGAGGTTGCATCCTGAGATGCAGCTGGATATTCTGTTTATTGAAGAGGCTGCGATGTTGCATGATATCGGTATCAAAGAATGTAATGCAGCAGGTATTCATTGCTTTGGAACACAGCCTTATATCTGTCATGGAACGATTGGGGCAGAGATGTTGCGACAAGAAGGATATCCACGTCATGCGCTGGTGTGTGAACGTCATACGGGAACTGGGTTGACACTTGACTATATCGAGACCAACAACTTGCCGCTCCCTCATAGGGATTTGGTACCTATTTCCTTAGAGGAACAACTGATTTGTTTTGCCGATAAGTTCTTCTCGAAGACCCATCCCGAACAGGAGAAGACGAAAGAAGCTGCATTGAAGAGTGTTGCAAAGTTTGGGGATGAATGTGCAGAAAAATTTAACCATTGGTGCAAAATGTTCCTTTAACGAACAACTTTTTCCATTCTTTAAGATTATTTATGATGGAACGAGACAATAGTCTCGTTATTTTGTCGTAACTTTGCATTTTGTAATGTGACCGACAAAGTTTTGAATAAAAGATTCTACATATTGTTGTTGTTATTAAGCGTGATGGTTGCCATAGCGCAAGGTAACGGTGATGTGAGAGGGCGTATTGTAAACGACTCGATTATTATCGATAACGATAGTCTGCCTCCACTCCCTATTGATACAACGGTCACACCACTTGATTCAGCAACCAATGCACAGTTACAACAGCTCGATTCACTTCAACAAGAATTTGACCGGGAACATGGTATATTAGGGAATCCGAGAGCGATTCAATGGAACGATTCTGTAGCAGCTGCCGAGGACTCCATCCGAAGGATGAAGAAACCTGATGTGCTGGATGCTCCTGTTTCGTATGAAGCAAAAGACTCAGTTGTGTTCTACATGAAGACGAAGGACGCCTATCTGTATGGACAGGGAGACGTGAGGTATCAGAACATGAAACTGACGGCTGAGCAGATTACGATGAATATGGATAGCTCGATTGTTCATGCGACCTATAAACCAGATACGTTGCAGAACACGATGATTGGTAAACCTGTGTTCAAACAGGGAGATGATGAATATGTGTCGGAGAAGATGGACTATAACTTCAAGACCCGAAAAGGATTCATCACAAATGTGACGACGGAAACTGATGACGGAAACGGAAAGGGATTCATCAGAAGTGAGGAGTCGAAGAAGGGTGATGGTGATGAGGTGTATCTGCGTAGGGGCACATATACGACCTGTGATGAAGAGCATCCACACTTCTACATTGCGATGTCGCGTGCAAAGGTTCATACAGGTAAGAGCGTGTTCTCCGGACCTGCCTGGTTGGTTGTGGAAGATGTGCCGCTTCCGATTATCGTACCGTTTGCTTTCTTCCCTTTAACCAGTAAGTATTCATCGGGTTTCATCATGCCAAGTTACGGAGATGAGTCGACTCGTGGTTTCTATCTGCGTGATGGTGGTTACTATTTCGCTATCAACGATCATATAGACGCCAAACTGACGGGAGAGGTATTTACGAAGGGTTCTTGGGCAGTTGCTTTGCAGACCACCTATAGGAAACGTTACAAGTATTCAGGAAACTTCTATTTCAACTATCAGGTGACAAAAGACGGTGAGAAGAATATGCCAGACTATAATGTGGTGAAGAACTTCAAACTGCAATGGTCGCATCGTCAGGATAGTAAGGCAAGTCCCAATAGTTCGTTCTCGGCAAGTGTCAACTTCGCTACACAAAGCTATGAACGTAATAACCTCTCGAGCTTGTATAATCCGACCTCTTATTCACAGAGTACTCGTACTTCGAGTGTCAGCTATTCTCGTACTTTTGATAAGATTGGTCTGACCCTTTCAAGTAGTTTCAATATTGCTCAGAACATGCGTGACTCGACTCTGTCGCTGACATTACCGAACCTCAGTATCTCATTGAATCGATTCTATCCGTTTAAGCGGAAACGCCAGGTGGGTAAGGAACGTTGGTACGAGAAGATTGCTGTGCAATATACGGGTACATTCTCCAATAGTATTACGACAAAGGAGGATCAGATTATGCATTCCAATCTTATCAAAGACTGGCATAACGGAATGCGTCATACGATTCCTATTTCTGCATCTTTCAGTTTAGGGGCTGTGAACATCACACCTTCTTTCAACTATACGGAGCGATGGTACACCAACCGTATCGAACAAAGCTGGAATCCTGTAGCGCAAGAGGTGGTGCGAGATACCGTATGGGGATTCCATCGTGTGTATAATTATAATATGAGCCTGTCGTTCAATACCAAACTCTATGGATACTACACGCCGAATGAGAAGATATGGGGTAAGAAAATCCATAAAATACGACATGTGTTCACGCCATCGGTCAGCTTCAGCTATGCACCTGATTTCGGAGCCAGCCATTATGGATTTTGGAAGACCTATACCAAGACCGATTTGGACGGAAATGTGACATTGGTGGACTACTCTCCTTATTCGGGCTCATTGTATGGTACAGTCTCGCGAGGAAAGACGGGATCGATCACCTTCGATATGTCCAACAACATCGAGATGAAATACTACGATTCGCGCGACTCACTCAAGAAGCAACCTATCATCGACGAACTTGGTGCCAGCCTGTCCTACAACCTTGCCGCCAAGACCCAACCTTGGAGCAACCTCTCAACACGTCTGCGACTCAAGTTCGGCAAGACTACATTCAATATGAATGCGGTATTCCAGACCTACGCCTATGAATTTGACAGCAAGGGTAATGTTGTTGTTGGAAACCGAACAGAATGGTCGTACGGACGATTTGGACGATTCCAGGGAATGAGTAAGAACCTCTCGTATTCGTTCAACAACCAAACATGGCAGAAGATCAAGAAGTTCTTTGCCAAACTGCGAGGAAAGACTGTGGATGATGAAGACGATAAGAAGAACAATGAAGGAGATGAGGATGACGACGAATTGGACAATGAATCGACTGCAGTCAACAAGAAGGGTAAGAAGGGAGGAAGTGGTGATACACTCGATGAGGATGGATACATGAAGTTCGCTATCCCTTGGTCGTTTAGTATCTCTTATGGTATCACGATGGCCGAAGACCGTTCTGCTAAGATCAACGTAAAGAACATGCGCTACCCATATAAGTTCACTCAGAACCTTAACTTCTCGGGTACCATCAAACTGTCTAATTCATGGAATGCCAGCTTCTCTTCTGGATACGACTTCACCAATCACGCGATATCTATGACTACATGTAATATTTCGCGCGACATGCACTGCTTCAATATCAGTTGTAGCTTTGTCTTTGGTACCTTTACTTCATATAACATAACCCTGCGTGCTAACGCAAGTACGTTGACTGATGCTCTCAAGTACGATAAGAAGAGTAGCTATTCTAGTTCTATACGTTGGTACTAATCAATTAAATATTTACTTCGATAGGATCAAGTCCTTCTGCCGTGATGCGTACCTTAGCCGGTGCGGAAGGGTTGGTGCGTAAGATGTATGCAAGAAGCTGTCCTCGATTGGCATTCTTGTGGTTTTGCTTGGGGGCAGACATATCGGAGTTGTTCGCATTCTCGAGCCCGAGTAATTTTCCTCCACTGATGACTTCACACTTTACATCCTTTCGATAATCCAGAACCCGAATGCCTTGAGCATCGACGATGTTGATGAGCAAATGAAGACATTTGCAATTTGACGATTTACTATTTATAATTTCTAATGCAGAGATGCTCTTTGCTTCACCATGAGTGCGGATTTCATAGTGCGTGATTGCTTGTCCGCTCTTGTCTAGTCCTTCTACTCGTAACGTGCCAACTTCGTAAGGGACGTCCCAATAGATAATTCCTGTGTTGTCGTCACGCTCTTTCTTTTCTCCAACCTCACGGCCGTTGAGGAGCAAATGGGCATAAGGCTGATTGGTATAGCAAAGTACACGGATAGTCTGTCCGTTCTGATAGTTCCAATTGTCCCATGCGTCAGTAGAGAGGTTCACACGCCCGTTGCGGTTCCCTCGATTGTTTCCTCCCCATTGATTATTACCTCCTCGGATAGCTTGTGTGCCGATATAAGCTACGGGATCGGTGCGCCAGAGGGAAGCAAAGAAGTGGCCTCGAGGTTTGAGGAAACCTGCAAAGTCGATGAGTCCTGTGCCCAATCCGCGAGACGGCCATGCTCCCGACTCTCCCAAGTATTCGTAGCCCGTCCATACGAAGTGTCCGAATATGTGTGGATTATCACGTACGGCTTTCCAGGCTGCGAGATTGGTACTTGTTTCGCTACCATAGATGATGCGTTTAGGATAGGCTTTATGATCTTCGACATAGCGGTTCTCTGTGTAGTTGTAGCCACAGATATCTACAGCTTCTGGATATTCGGTCTGATTACTCATCACCACACCGGCCATTGCACCCGTCACAGGACGAGAGGGGTCGATGTTGCGGATGATGGTCGCTAGACGTTTGGCAATCGTGCCGATTCGTTCAGCACGTGGTGCATCTTTCTTATAACCCCCATACATAGGCTGATTGATGCCGGCATTGTCTCCGTCGAGAATAGGATGGGAATAGGGGTCGTTGGGGTAATCAACTTCATTTCCGACACTCCATAGGAACACACTCGGATGGTTGCGGTCACGCCGAACCATATCGGCGATATCACGATCGATCCACTCTTCGAAGAAGTCATAAGTGCCATCATAGCCCGGAGTGCCTTGATTCCATCCTTTCAACCATTTGCGTTTGGGATATTCCCACTCGTCGCTTCCTTCGTCCATAATGAGGAATCCCATCTCATCAGCCAAATCGTAAACATCAGGGGCCTGCATGTTGTGACTCATACGGATGGCATTCACGCCCATTTCTTTCAATGAGAGGAACCTGCGTTGCCAAACCTCACGAGGAACGGCTGCACCCAGTACGCCTGCATCGTGGTGGATGCACACACCCTTCACCTTCATCCATTCGCCATTGAGCGCAAAGCCGTGGTTAGGGTCGAACTGAAGGGAACGGATACCTACGCGTGTGTCTGTCTGGTCAATAACTTTTCCATCGGCCAGCAGGTCAACATGTAATGTATATAAATGTGGGTTAGAGATGGAGAGTTGAAAGTTGAGAGTTGAAAGTTGAGAGTTGAAAGTTGATAGTTTGGAGTTGACGTTTTTCCCTTGAGCATCTATCAAGGAGGCTTTTACGGAGAGGTCCTTCAGATTGCGATTTCCTTTCTCAACTTCGACAGACACATGGATATTGGTACTTTTGGCTGTCACATTCTTGGCTTCATAGCTCACTCCCCATTGTGCGAGATGGGTCTCTTTGGCGCTGATAAACCACACATTCCGGTAAATTCCGGAGCCTGTATACCAACGTGAGTCGGCATAGCGGCTGTGGTCTACTCGTACGGAAAGTTCGTTTGTTCCTGCTTTTAAATAAGGAGTAAGGTCGTACATAAACGACACATATCCATTGGGTCGTTTACCTAGCAGGTGACCATTGAGATAAACCTCGCTGCGGTTGTACACTCCTTCGAAATAGATGTAGTGTTTGGGTTTTGAGTCGCTTACGGTGAAGGTCTTGCGATACCATCCTATACCTCCGGGGAGGTAGCCTGTACAGCTGGCAAGGTCTCGCGAAGGTGTCCCTTCAATCGACCAGTCGTGGGGAACGTCCACTTTCTTCCATTCAGCAGTGCTTGGAGGCAGGGTGGGGGATTCGTTGAGTACGAACTCCCAATTGTCGTTAAACAACTGGGCGTCACCAAATCCTACTTGTGCATAAATCAAGTGCGGAGTGAATGAAATGATGAGAAGTGATAAAAGAATGCGTTTCATGGTTAGTGTTATAATAAGAGATTAGTATTGGAATGAAATAAGGTGCATCCCGCAGTGGGACACACCTTATTAAATTATAAATGCATGATTAGAAGAACTTGTAACGGTTGTCTGTTACGTCAGCTTGTAGATAGAGAACGTTGATGAGCGTCTGCAGAGCTACACGGAGATGGTTTTGTGAAACCTGTGCTTCTTCTTGTTTTGCGTCGAACTTGTCAGCAGTCTTTGTCTTATCGACAATCTGCATTACGTATGCACCGCCATTACCTTTAATAGGACCAACAAATGCACCCTTTTGTGCTTTTGCTGCAGCTGCACTAATAAGTGGTTCAGAAGTTGCGGTTGCGCTGATAAATGCAGGTGATGCGAATGAGATGTGGCTGATGGTATCAACAATAGCTCCCTTTGCTTTTGCATCTGCTAAGCTCTTAACTCCATTGAGTTGTTCAGCGAGCTGAGCTACTTTCTTCTCATTCATCAGTATGGTCTTGATGTTGGCAGATTCTTTGTCAAGTGGACGATAGCCTTTCTTGTTTACTTTGTCGAGGATAACAACAAGCAGATGATTATTGTCGCCACATTCATAGAGTTGACTTACTTCTTTCTCTGATGCATCATCGAAGATCCATTTGAGAGCTTCGCGTGTGCCATGAATGCCTGCAACATTATGTCTGTTGCTTGTGAGGTCAGGATAAGGCATCAAGCTATATCCTTCCTTCTCTGCATTTGCTTCAATCTTCTCTGCAGTATTGTTCTCTGCCAAGAATGAGTTGAACTTGTTGTATGCAGCATTGTATGTGTTGTCAGAGAAGTTGAGAGTCTTTACGACTGCTGCAACGTTGTATTTCTGAACTGGATTGCGTTTTTCGAGTACCTGAAGTACAAAGTTGTAGCCATTAGAGAGTTTGATGGACTTGATCTCATTTGGCTGCATGCCATAAATAGTAGTGACAAAGAGAGCATTGTCTGTGTCCAAATGGCTGCTCTGATACTGAACGGTTGATACCCAAGTGCTATCAGATGTTTGGTTGTATTTCTTTGCAACTTCTGCAAATGATGCACCACCCTTGATAGCATTTACGATACTGTCAGCAGATGCTTGTGCTTTTGCCTCATCTGCTCCAGCTACGACAATCTGGCGATAGAGAACGCTATCTGCCTCTGTTTGCTTGTCAAGAACCTTGAATGTGTAGTATGTGTTGGTCATCGCATCATACTTAGGTGCTGATACAGTACCAACAGAGGTGCTATCAAGTAAATTAGCAATCATTTGAGGGAATGCCTCTTTCTTCTTGAGAATGTCTGTATAGAGAACCTGACTGGTCAGAAGACGACAGATATTACCTGCCTCTGTGTTGTTCTCTGCTGCACTCAACTGATCAAATGCATTCGCCATTTCGTCCTCTGCAGCTTTTTTGTCTGCATCGTTTGGAGTGATAGCTACGTCAATGTATTTGATGTCACGAGTCTCAAGAATCTGTTTGTATTGCTCTTTATCCTCGTTGAATTTTGCTTTGATTTCGTCATCTGTAACAGTTACTTTGTCATCAGCGATGAGTGAAGTAGGCATAGATGCGAGCAGCACGTCTGTTTCATTTGAACGGCTTTCGAAGTTCTGCTTTGCTTCAATAGGATTTGAAATCAGAGACTTAGAAAGGAGAATCTGATATTTCTGAATGAGGCTTTGGTTGCGAATCTGCTTCTGAGCGAACATATAATACTTGTATGCCTTCTCATAAACATCCTGCATCTGTGCGCCTGATTCTTTTAATTGCTTATATTCTGTAAGAAAACTTTGAACCAAGCTATAGTCATAACGTCCAGTCTGCTGGTTCATGAAGATAGGAACCTGTAGCAGTTGGCTCTGTCCGTTCTTGATGATTTCTGATACTTCTGCATCTGTGACAGTCAGTCCAAGTGCGTCACACTCTTTCTGAATGAGTGCATTCTGAACATAAGTCTGCCATGCTTCATCCTTCACACGATTCAGCTCATCCTCTCCAGAGAGTGATGTGCCATTGATGATTTCGTAATAGCCCTGAAATTCTTCAAACAGTTTCTGGAAATCTTGGATAGAAACGTCTTCTCCATCGATTTGTGCTACTGTCTGTTGATTTTTCTGAAACAGGCTTTCACCCCCTTTGACGAGGTCGCCTGCTACGAAGAGGAATAGTGCGATAGCAATTGCTGCTACGAGCAATACTCCATGTTTTCTAATTTTTCCTAATGTTGCCATAATATCTGTTTTTTTTACGTTTATCTGCAAAAATCGCACAAAGATACAAAAAAATCTTTGAACAATACACTTATTACTTGTAAATTTTAATAATAAGGTGTCTTTTTGATATAGAGGATGACGCTTTTTCTCTTTAGAGAGTCGTGTTGACTTGATTGGAGTCAGATTGGAACATGATGAGCTGCTGGTCATCTGGACGAGGAACTTCACGGTCTTCGCCCATAGGGAATGCTCCTGAAGATGAGTGGATGATATAGTCGGTCATGGATTCGTTTGACCTGAAATCGTAGCCGTCAAGGTCTTGTTCTATACCATCAATCACCATATAAGCAGGTGAGTATATCAGGCGTTGACTCATATCCCAAAAGAGCAATGATGTCTTGAATGTTTCGCCTTTTAAGTTCTTCACGCATACCCGTCCTCGCAACTCCCAAAGGCGTTGTGTGTTGTAGTAGTAAGCTGTGTCACAATTGATGAAGGCATCAACATGATAGCTCTCATCAAATTTCTCGAGAAACAATCCCTTTTCGAACGAATAGTACGGAGGATCCTTTCTGTCGTAGATGAACCAGTCTTCACTAATGATTTTGTAGCGAATGACACCGCTGTCTGAAATGAGTGTGCTGACTCCTATACTTTTGAGAATCGGTTCCTCTTCCCTGTTTTGGATGTCTACAACAGTTCCGCTATCCTCTTCTTGACAACTGAACAGTCCCATGAGATGCATACATCCCATGAGACTGACAATAACTATTTTGGATAACGTCTTCACGTTTTGAAAGGTCTAGCAGCCTTCAAAGATTAGCGAAGACGAAGCGTGGTTGTCTCACCCATAACTGATACCGATTGTCCAGCTTTGAGACCCTTGAAGAACGCTTCACTCTTTGGATAATATCCGTTTTTGTAACTTGCTATTTGGCTGTTTGCGCGTCCTGCACATGATGGGTCAACCGACATTGCTTTCAAACACTTGTCTGTTGCGAGACAATAGTAGTAGCTACGTGTCAACATGGCATCTGTATCTTGGCTGGCACCAGGAGCACTACGTACGATACAGTTGGCAATCAGCAAGTATGCACGACCCATTGATGGGATGTAACGGAGTGCTGTATTACAATACTGACGACAGCCGCTGACGTTACCTTTGCTGTACAGAATCTGAGCAATCGAGAATGCGGTCTTACCTTTCTTTACAGGATCATCCTCGAGTTCAATGGCTTCTTGCAGATACTTCATGGCACCATTCGAGTCACCAGCCTTCAGCAATTTTGCAGCCTTACCCAATGCAGCACTTGGAGTCTTGTTCAACTCGTATGCGTAGTCTGCAGCCTTGTAATAAAGTTCTGACTTGTCACACTCGAAGTTCTGAAGAATCTTCAGGATAGTGTTGAGCTGATTCAAATCTTGCTTTGCACCTTCTACCTTACCTTCATAAATCTTTGTCAACGCATCACAGTCGGCAGCACCAGACTTAACAAACAGGTCGTTGCAGAGATCCTGAGTAGGCTGATAGTTCTTGATGATTTTCTCTGCTTCAGGCGACAGAACGACGCGCTCTTCCCATTCAGTAGAATCTTCAGATTCTGGGTTTGCTGGAATCACTTCTGCAGGATACTGCTTTGCTTCGTCGAGCAGGCGTTCGCAGATATCGTTACAGTTCATGTAGTCGTTGATGAAGTCCTCACGAGACTGGTCGTCCTTCTTGTTCTGGAAACGGTTGTATGAGCACTGAATGTATCCGTAGAGGATATAAGCTTCTACGTTTTCACCAAGGTCATTGATACCTTCCTGGAACAACTTGTAAGCCTCTTCGTAGTTTGGCTTTGGGTTGTAATAGAAGTAGTCGTAAGCTTTACGGCACAGGATGTTACCCTTTGTCGTAGTTGTGAGTTTGGTTGCAAATGAGTTCAGGTCGTCAAGTAACTTGATACGAGTATCGTGCATATCCATCATGGTGTTGAAGATTTCCTGCTTTTTTGCTGCATCAGTCTCTTTCTTGAGCAGTTCCTGACAGATGATATCTCCATCTTGATAGATACGGATCTGTGCAAGTGGTGCTTTCTCCATCACGACTTTCCAACAGTTGTATGCTTCTTCGTAGTTCTTGTTCTTGAATTCTTCACGATACAGACTGAACTGGTTGATAACGTCAAGACTGTCCTGACCGTGACCAATTCGATCGTTGAAGGTTGTTCCTGCGTAGCCTTGTGCGTATGAGCAGATTGCTACGGTTGCCATTACTAGGGCAGATAATACTTTTTTCTTCATAATCCTAAATGCTTATTTCTAATTGTTAGATTTCTTAACTGTCGATATGTTTAATTTTCGTGTTGATAATGTTATTCCATCTTATATTTGTAGAACCATCGTTCGCTGAATGTGAGTCCTACACAGAATCTCAGATAGTTTTCTGTCAGTTTCCCGATGGTAGGGGTTGCGTTAGCCGTTGATACATAAGGGATGTTGGTATGAGCCCATTGAACACTGAGATTGAGTTTTGGGACGTTGATATACACATTCCTATTTGATATTGGGATAGAAACACCGGCCGATAGTCCGAACTCGTATGGTTTGTCGGTCTTCATGATTGATTGGTCGGTATTCGCATATGATTTGCTGTAATATCCTCCGAACTTATAGCAAATACGATCGCTCAGTCTTGATGTACTCTTCGGATTAGGGGTGTAGGAGCATCCGACAGAGATGCGGATTTTGTCGTTTAACTGGTTCTTTGCTGAGGTATACTGTCCGGCTGCATCTTGTACAGGGAACTTGCATTTACTCCATTTCTGAAGTTCAAAGTCTGCACCGATTTGTAGTTTTGCTCCTTTATAATAGGTGGCTCCGACATTGAATGTGTGAGGCAGTTGGAATGCATTCTTCAAGGTGTCTGATGTGACGCCGTTCGAAACCGCTGTTGAAGAGTTAATGGTCTCGGTGTATCGTATAGCTCTGTTGTTGATGTTGTGTCCTAATCCGTAATTGAAACCGATCACGAGTTTGTCTGTCTTACGCATCGGTTGGGTGAATTGCACACCGAAGTCAACCATCCATGTGGAGATGTCTGCAACATAGCTGCGAACCAGTGAATAGGCATTTGTTTCGTTCTCAAACTCCATCGTGGTAATATGTTGATAATCTCCAAACAGGAAACTGCCGTTGAATCCGACAGATAAAGGCTTGCATATCTCCCATCCGGCACCGATAAATGCCTGATGCAGTCCGCCTTCTCCCTTGTAGGCGTATTTTGATAAGATATCTTCGTTTCCTGAGAGTTTTTCACTTTTCGAGGTCATGTAGTAGTTGATATTGGTATAGGGCAATAAACCCATCGCTACTCCGAGACCTTTAGTGGCTCTGAAGTGGAATGCAGCATAATCCAAACTGGTGTTGCGTGCGTTGTGCTGTACATTCCCCATCTCGAAATTACCGTTCTGAAGTGTCATACCGATATCGAAGAGAGCAGTAACGCTATCGACAGCTGAGTAAGAGGCAGGGTTGGCTACATTGATAATCTGTCCGCTCCTGAATCCTTGTGCAACTCCACTCATTCCTTTGTTGAATCCCATCGATCTGTCAGCCTGCACACCGAATCCGTAACGGCTATATGGAGAGTTTACGCCATTTTGTGCTGTTGCGGTCAATGATGCAAACATCATCATCACCAGATATTGTATTTTGTGTCGTTTCATTTCAAATTATAGCTTAATATTTCGTTCAGTCCTTTGAGAACTAGCAATTTGTCTGCAAAAATACGCTTTTTTATTTCATCTTCAAAATATAATTCGTCTCCACCCGTAAAAAATACAGAAAGATTATGATATTTTAAGAAAAATTGACGCAGATACCCCTCAATTTCGTATCTTATTCCATCAATTACACCACAACGGATGGCGGTTTCTGTATCCTCGCCAAGATGAGGATGCGCACCTTCTGCCTTTACCAACGGAAGTCGTGCGGTGTAGTCGTGCAGAGCCTTTAGTCGCATCTGCATGCCTGGGGCGATATTCCCTCCTCGATAGTTCCCTTCGTTATCCACGAAATCATAGGTGATGGCTGTTCCCATATCGATAATCAATACGTTACTTTTCACCTGCATATAGGCTCCCACAGCGGCTGCAAGTCGGTCCATTCCCAGTGTCTCGGGAGTTTTGTATAAGTTCCGAATCGGGATTGGGGTCGTATGGGATAGGAACATCGTTTGCTTGGTGATTTGTCGTAGTGTCGTCTGTTGTTCTTCCGTCAAAGATGCTGTAGTGCACACGATGGCATGGGTAGGGTGGTATTCCTCCACCTGGTATGCCAGCTGTTCAACATCATGTCCCATGATTCTTCCGTCGTGAATCATGGATTGATTGTTGAATACTGCATATTTCATGCTGGTGTTACCTATGTCGATTGCGAGCGATGTCATTTCGGTGCGTGTTTATAGCAATATATGGCGATAAAGATGAATATGATGTTTGGAATCCATACTGCCAGCATCGGGGGGAAATTACCTTTGATGGCAAAGGTGGCTGAGATGGTTTGGAACATGATATATGCAAAACTTAGCAACAGTCCTGCACCAAGTGCGATACCCATTCCGTTCTTTCGTTTCTTGGCCGAGAGCGACAGGCCGATGGCTGTCAGGATGAATGCTGCGAACGAGGAGGCTCCTCGTTGCCAGTATTCGACCTCGAAGGCTTGTATGTTGGCAAATCCTCGTTGTTTCTGTCGGTCGATATATTGTTCTAGTTGTGGATTTGTCAGCGTCTGCTGTTGTCCTTTCTGGATCAGGAGGTCTTGTGGTTGCATATTGATGACGGAGTCTATTCGGCTTCCGTTCGTTATCACTTCACGCATACCTTGCAGGTCTCGCTCTATGTAGTTCTTGATAATCCAGTGATTGGGTTCTTCCGACAGGGTGTCGTATTGGATCATCGCAGCCTGCAGATGACTGACAAGTTTCTTGTTGACGAACTTATCGAGTGTGAAGTCGTAGCCGGTCTTCACGTTGTCTTCGTAACGTGAGAGGTAGGCAATCACTCCGGTATCTACTTCGAGCTGTACGTTGCTGGTATAGGTCACAGCATATCTTCGTCTGTAGGTGTTGTCGAATTTCACTCGCTCTACATTACCACGGGGAATGATATAAGCTCCCATCACAAAAGTCAGCACGCAGATGATGGCTGCTGATATCATGTATGGGCGCATCAGTCGTTTGAAACTGACGCCCGTGGACATCATGGCGATGATCTCCGAATTCTCTGCCAGCTTGGTGGTGAAGAAGATGACGCTGATAAATACGAACAGCTGACTGAACAGGTTCGCATAGTAGGGGATGAAGTTGAGGTAGTACTTGATGATTTCCATCGCAGGCGCATTCTTCGACAGATATTTGTCGATATGCTCGTTGATGTCGAACACGACTGCAATACTGATGATGAGGGCAATAGAGAAGAAGTAGGTGCCGAGAAACTTACCGATGATGTATCGGTCGAGTCTCGACAGCGGAGAGTGCTCGTTCAGCCATTCCGTCAATTGGTTGACTGTCTCTGGCCGCTTCATCTTCTTTATGTTCCACTTTGGTCTTTTCATTACCTCTTACTCCGTCCTCTTCTAAATCCTCCTTCCGAGTTCTTCCACCATCTTGCTTTTCCACACGCAGAAATCGCCTGCGATGATGTGCTGGCGTGCTTCACCCACGAGCCACAGATAGAATGCCAGATTGTGTATGGAGGCAATCTGCATGGCCAGCAGCTCCTGGGCCTTGAACAGATGGTGCAAGTATGCTTTTGTATAAGTTGTATCTACATACGAGGTACCTTCCGGGTCGATAGGTGTGAAGTCCATCTCCCACTTCTTGTTCCTCATGTTCATGGTTCCGTGACGTGTGAACAACATCGCGTTACGACCGTTGCGGGTTGGCATCACACAGTCGAACATATCCACTCCTCGTTCTATCGCTTCAAGCAGATTGCTGGGTGTGCCCACTCCCATGAGGTATCGTGGACGGTCTTTCGGAAGGATGGCATTCACCACTTCAATCATCTCATACATCACATCCGTGGGTTCTCCCACAGCCAGTCCTCCTATGGCGTTTCCTTCTGCGTTCTTGCTGGCTACATTTTCTGCAGCACGCTGACGCAGGTCGGTATAAGTACATCCCTGTACGATAGGGAAGAGTGCCTGATGATAGCCGTATTTCGGTTCCGTCTCATTGAATCGTTTGATACAGCGGTCCAACCAGTTCTCTGTCAGCTTCAGCGACTTCTTGGCGTATTCATAGTCCGACTTTCCGTCAGGACATTCGTCGAGTGCCATCATGATATCGGCACCGATCGTGCGTTCGATGTCCATCACTCCTTCGGGCGAGAAGAAATGCTTCGACCCGTCTATATGGCTACGGAACTCAACACCTTCCTCCTTCAGTTTACGGATGCCTGCAAGCGAGAATACCTGGAATCCACCGCTGTCGGTCAGCATCGGACGATCGAACCCGTTGAACTTATGCAGTCCGCCCGCAGCTTCGATTACATCCAATCCCGGACGCAGATACAGATGGTAGGTGTTCCCAAGGATAATCTGTGCTTTGATGTCGTCTTTCAATTCACGCAGATGTACCGCCTTTACACTTCCTACGGTACCTACGGGCATGAAGATAGGGGTCTCGATCTGACCATGATCGGTCGAAATCAATCCCGCTCTTGCTTGCGACTTAGCGTCTGTGTGTTGAAGGGTGAACGTTAATGGCATAATCAGTCTTTTTCCTTCTTCTCCTCTTCGATGGTAAACTCAATAGGCTTTGCCACCTTCTCGTCAAGGAGTGCAAACTTCCACACATCCTCTACGTTCTTCACGTAGTGGAAGGTGACGCCTTTCACGTATATCTCAGGAATCTGCTTGATGTCCTTCTCGTTCTCATGACAGAGCATGATGTCTGTGATACCTGCACGTTTGGCAGCCAGAATCTTCTCTTTGATACCGCCTACAGGCAGCACTTTTCCTCTCAGGGTAATCTCACCTGTCATCGCTACGTTCTTACGAACCTTACGCTGGGTGAGTGCTGAAGCAATCGAAGTTGCGATGGTGATACCTGCCGAAGGTCCGTCTTTCGGAACGGCACCCTCCGGTACATGGATATGGATGTTCCAGTTGTCGAACACACGAGGATCGATGCTGAGCGTTTCAGCATGTGCCTTGATGTATTCAAGTGCCAGCACGGCCGATTCTTTCATCACATCGCCCAGATTTCCTGTGAGGGTCAGCTTCTGTCCCTTTCCCTTGCTGAGGCTGGTCTCGATGAACAGGATTTCTCCACCTACGGCTGTCCACGCCAGTCCGGTCACCACTCCTGCGTAGTCGTTACCCTGATATTTGTCGCGCGTGAATTCCACAGGTCCGAGCAGGGTTTCGATGTCTTTCTCTCCTATGTTCTTCTTCTGCAGCTCGCCCGTCTTGGCATATTCCAGTGTGAGTTTGCGAAGCAGTTTGTTCAGTTTCTTGTCGAGTTCACGGACGCCCGATTCCCTTGTGTAGTTCTCAATGATTTTCTCGATGGCGGCTGGTGTCAGCTTGATGCCGGTTCCTTCCATTCCGAGCTTGTTCAGCTGCTGAGGAATGAGGTGGCGCTTGGCTATCTCTATCTTTTCCTCTGTGAGGTATCCGCTCACTTCGATAAGCTCCATACGGTCGAGCAGTGGGGCAGGGATGGTTCCGATGTTGTTCGCTGTTGCGATGAACATCACTTTCGAGAGGTCGAAGTCGCAATCCAGATAGTTGTCGTGGAAGGCGCTGTTCTGTTCAGGGTCGAGCACCTCAAGCAGCGCAGATGAAGGGTCACCGTGGAAGGTGTCTTGTCCCAGTTTGTCTATCTCGTCGAGGATGAATACCGGGTTGCAGCTCTTGGCTTGCTGAATACCTTTCATGATGCGTCCGGGCATTGCTCCCACATAGGTTCTGCGGTGTCCGCGTATCTCTGCTTCTTCGTGCAGACCTCCCAATGACATGCGCACATATTCACGTTTCATCGATCGTGCGATGCTCTTACCGAGTGAGGTCTTACCCACTCCTGGAGGGCCATACAGACAGATGATAGGGCTCTTGAAGTCGCCACGTGTCTTCAGCACAGCCAGATGTTCCAGGATGCGCTCCTTCACCTTCTCCATGCCGAAGTGGTCTTGATTCAGAACCTTCTCTGCATTCTTCAGATTCAGGTTGTCTTTCGTACCTTCGTTCCAAGGAAGGCTGACGAAGGTATCGAGGTAGTCATATTGTGTCTGATAGTCAGGCGATTGTGGATTCATGCGTTGCAGACGACCGATTTCCCTGTTGAAGAACTCGCGTGTCTTCTCGTTCCATTTCTTTTTCCGGGCACGGCTCTGCAATCCCATGATGTCGCTCTCCGAATCCTCGCCCAATTCCTCCTGTATGTTTTTCATCTCTTGGTGCAGGAAGAACTCTCGTTGCTGACGGTTCAGGTCTTCCTGTGTACGCATCTGGATGCTTGCCTTGAGCGATACGAACTGGTATTCGCGGTTCAGCAGTCCAAGGAGCATGAAACCACGTTGGGTCATGTTGCTTTCGCGCAACAGGTCAATCTTCTCCTTGTTGTTGACAGGCAGATTGGCACAGATGAAGTTGATGAGGAATGTCTTGTTCGAGAGGTTACGTAGGTTGAACGACACATCGAAATTCCTGAATTCGCTGCTGCGATACAGCTTCTCAGCTACGTCCTTACAAGCCTCGACCACAGCGTTGAACTCTCTGTCGCGGTTGTTGGGTATCATCTCTGTTGCCTGGAACACGTGCCCTACGAGATAGTCTCCGTTGTCGTGAGCATCCTTCAGTCCCACACGGCTGAATCCCTGCATCAGGGCTGTGCGGTTACCGTCAGGCAACTCCAGCACCTTCACCACCTTTGCTATCACACCATACTCGTACAGGTCGCTTGCGTCCGGGCTGTCCACCGAGTCGTCCTTCTGACTGAACACACCGATAACCTCGCCCGATTTGCTCACTTCGTTGATCATCCGTAGCGATGAACGGCGTCCGATGGTGATAGGGAGCAGGGTGCCTGGAAACAGCATGGTGTTACGCAGCGGAAGAATCGGAATTTCCTTCTCTTCGCTGATTTCTGTTTCGAATATATTGGTCTTCGTCGCATCAATGTCCGAAATGATGGATATCGAGGCATTACGAGGAGAGTCGTCTAATAAGTTGAAATCGTCAAAATCAAAATTATTCATCTACAAGTTTCGTTTTTTCTGGAAGTTACTCGTGCGCGCACGAATGCGCAAACGGACTGCAAAGGTAAGCATATTTTTCGACATAACTACTACATCTTCACGTTTTTTAAGAAAAAAACCATCAAAATCACTCTTCGTGATACAACTAAGAGCCGGCTCGGAGCGAGTCGACTCTTATCGTCAGATGAGTTGTCTCATCCGACAAGGGGAGTTATTCATTATGGCTTATTCGAACTCAAAGAGCGGGGTAGAGAGGTAGCGCTCGCCGGTGTCTGGGAGCAATGCTACGATGGTCTTACCTGCGTTCTCAGGCAGTTTGGCCAACTGCAGAGCTGCGTGGAATGAAGCACCCGATGAGATGCCGACCAGCAGACCCTCTTTGTGTGCCAGCAGACGTGCTCCGGCAAAAGCGTCTTCGTTGGTTACGCGGATGATGTCGTCCACATACTCCTTGTTGAAGTTCTTTGGCACGAATCCGGCACCGATTCCCTGAATCTTATGAGGACCTGGATTGCCGCCTGAGAGTACTGGAGATGAATCCGGTTCTACAGCTACCACCTTGATGTCTGGGTTGTGTTCCTTCAGTCCCTGACCAGTTCCGCTGACCGTTCCACCTGTACCTACACCAGCTACGAAGATATCCACTTTTCCGTCTGAGTCTTCCCAGATTTCCTGTGCTGTGGTGAAGGTGTGGATGGCTGGGTTGGCTGGGTTGTCAAACTGCTGCAGAATCAGCGAACCCTTGATCGATGCGTTCAGCTCGATGGCTTTCGCGATAGCGCCCTTCATGCCGTCTGCACCAGGGGTGAGTACGAGTTCTGCACCCAGAGCCTGAAGCAGTTTTCTGCGTTCGATACTCATCGTTTCAGGCATCGTCAGAATGAGGTGATAACCCTTGATGGCACTTACCCAAGCCAGTCCTATACCGGTGTTTCCGCTGGTTGGTTCGATGATGGTAGCACCTGGTTTCAGCGTACCGTCCTTTTCTGCTACAGAAATCATCGACAGCGCTATTCTGTCCTTCACACTTCCGCCTGGATTAAACAGTTCGGGTTTCACTACGAGGCGTGCTTTCAGGCCTTCTTCTTTCTCTATGTTGCTGACCTCGAGCAGAGGTGTTTTGCCGATCAGCTCGGCAAGGCTTTTATGTATCTTTCCCATAA
The DNA here is from genome assembly GCA_947303695.1 of uncultured Prevotellaceae bacterium. GTDB lineage: Bacteria > Bacteroidota > Bacteroidia > Bacteroidales > Bacteroidaceae > Colivivens. The sequence continues at coordinate 23,423 of CAMYYX010000008.1, forward strand.
TTTATATTGTTTTTATTTTTCTATTATTGAAGTTATCACTTCGTTCGAAGTTATTGAAGTTATCGAAGTTACCGCTCAATGGTCTTTACACCCCCTTCGGTTCCCCCGTTATCGGGGGACAGAAACGCTCGACAAATCATTGCTAGTGTTTACACCTGCGAACTATCGTCGTTAACTTCGAGGCCGTAAGGCCGCTAACTTCGCTAACACCGTTAACTACATTATATTTATGACTTTTTTTCTTCTTGAAAGTTTAAATCTTGTTGAATGCCTGATCGAGGTCGGCAATGATGTCGTCGATATGTTCCACACCGATTGACAGACGGATGGTTGTAGGCGTGATGTGCTGCTCAGCCAGTTCCTCGGGCGAGAGCTGTGAGTGAGTGGTGGTGTATGGGTGAATCACCAGACTCTTCACGTCAGCCACGTTTGCCAAGAGTGAGAAGATCTGCAGAGCGTCGATAAACTTCCATGCGTCCTCCTGCGTGCCCTTGATTTCGAAGGTGAAGATGCTACCACCACCGTTGGGGAAGTACTTCTGGTAGAGCTTGTGGTCAGGATGCGACTCGAGGGCAGGATGGCTCACGCTCTTTACCTTTGGATGCTTGGCCAGATAGTCCACAACCTTCAGCGCGTTCTCTACGTGGCGCTCGATGCGCAGAGGAAGCGACTCCACACCCTGCAGCAATATCCATGCGTTGAATGGTGAGATGGCTGCACCTGTGTCACGAAGGATGACGGCACGGATTCTGGTAACGAATGCAGCAGCTCCGGCTACGTCAGCAAATACAGCTCCGTGATACGATGGATCGGGTTTTGCGAGGGTAGGGTACTTGTCGGCATTCGCCTTGAAGTCAAACTTACCTGCGTCAACGATAACACCACCCAAGCTGCTTCCGTGACCACCGATGAATTTCGTAGCTGAGTGAACCACAACGTCTGCTCCGTGTTCGATCGGACGGATGAGGATAGGTGCGAATGTGTTGTCCACGATGAACAGGATGTTGTGCTTGTGAGCGATTGCTGCGATAGCATCGAAATTCGTCACGTCCGAATTCGGATTACCGAATGTCTCAGCATAAATCACCTTTGTGTTAGGGCGGATAGCAGCTTCGAGCGCCTCGAGGTCGTTCACGTTGAGGATGGTGTTGCTCACCCCCTGAGTTGTGAGCGTGTGGGTAATCAGGTTGTATGTGCCACCATACAGGTTGTCAGCAGCTACGATGTGGTCACCGTTCTGCAACACGTTCTGCAAAGCGTAAGTGATGGCAGCAGCACCAGAGGCGACAGCCAGACCAGCCACACCACCTTCGAGGGCAGCGATACGCTCTTCGAACACACCCTGAGTTGAGTTTGTCAGACGACCGTAGATGTTACCTGCATCACGAAGACCGAAACGGTCAGCCGCATGCTGAGAGTTGTGGAATACATACGAAGTAGTCTGATAAATAGGAACCGCGCGTGAATCAGTTGTTGGATCAGCCTGTTCCTGTCCCACATGAAGTGCTAAAGTCTCGACATGTAAATTGTTAGTTGCCATAATTTGTTTCTCCTTTCTTTTTTAGTTTATAATTTGCGTTATTTTTTTGTTTTGACTTCGTCCAAATCATTTTCGCTCGACATAGCTCAATTAAACTTGGC
>CAMYYX010000009.1 GCA_947303695.1 uncultured Prevotellaceae bacterium
CACTATTTGTTCGTTCGTTCTCTCTCTGCAACTCGTGGCGCAGAGCAGCGACCGTGATTGTATTCGTATGGGAAACAAATATTTCAGGGATAAGGAATTCAATAAAGCTGAGACCTATTATCGCAAGGCGCTATAGTTTAATCCTTCGTTGGAGGCATATTATAATTTGGTTAATGCCTTTGCTTTCCAAGGAAACGACTCGGTTGCATTTGATCAATACAAGAAGGCACTTGAACAGATTGCAGAGACTCCAGAGAAGAAAGCTTATGTTTATCATAACATGGGCAATATGACCTATCTGAACGGACGTAGCTTGATGAAAGCCAACAGTCCTGATGCCATGAAGTCATTTCAACAGGCTGTCGAACTCTACAAAAGTGCACTGCGGTGCAATCCATCAGATGATGAAACTCGCTATAACTTAGCCATGGCGCAGTATATGCTGAAGAAAAACCAACAGAATCAAGACCAAAACCAGCAGAATCAGGATCAGCAGCAGAACAAAGATCAGGATAAGAAAGACGACCAGAAGGATAAGCAAGATAAAGGCGACAATAAACAGGACCAGAACAAAGACCAAGATAAGAAGGATCAGCAAAACAAAGATCAGCAGAATGAGCAGAACAAAGATCAGCAACAGGACAAAAAGCAGCAGCAACAGCAACAACCTTCAGAACCACAGAAACCTCAGATGGATGATAAGACTGTAGAACAACTGCTTAATTCTGCTCAACAGGACGAGAAGGCCGTGCAACGAAAGGTGCAGAAAGCGGAGAAAGCTCATCGTCAAGGACTTGAGAAAGACTGGTAATCATCAATAATAGAAACAGATAATGTAGATATAGTATAGGACAATGAATAAGTTGTATATTTCACTTCTAACAATTCTGTGGTCGCTACCGACCCTCTCTATGTTTGCAGATAATGTGACGTTCAGGGCTTCCGCGCCATCAATCGTGGAAGTCGGGGAACGATTCCGTGTGCAGTACACGGTCAATAGTCAGGATGTGTCGAACTTTACCTATCCGAAATTCGATGGCTTTGATGTGATGTATGGTCCAAGCACCTCACAACAGAGCAGTTTCCAGTATATCAATGGACAGATGTCCCAGAGTTCCTCTTATACTTATACATTTACACTGATGGCAACAAAGACAGGTACTTATACCATCCCACCTGCCAGTGTTGTGGTAGGAGGACAAACCTATAAGTCGCAAGGGTTGAATATACAAGTTGTTGCGTCGACTAGTGGAAATCGTCAAAGTCAACAGGGCCAACAAGGCAGTCGCCGTCAACGGATGCAGGAAGAAAGCCCTCGCTCGCAATCAACGGGCATCTCCAGTTCCGATCTCTTTATGACGGCTACAGCAAGCCGTACCAGAGTTTATGAACAAGAGGCGGTGCTGGTTACCTATAAGGTCTATTCGTTGGTCAACCTTACTCAGCTTGATGGAAAGTTGCCGACACTCGACGGATTCCAGATTCAAGAGATTCCACTGCCTCGAAATAAGGAATTTCAACCAGAGAATTACAACGGACGTCTTTACCATTCTGTCGTGTGGAGTCAATATGTGCTCTTCCCTCAGAAAGCGGGCGATTTGGTGATTCCGCCGATTACCTATGAAGGTATCGTGGTGCAGCAAAACCGTGCCATCGATCCAATAGAGGCATTCTTCAATGGAACAGGTGGATTGGTTGAAGTGAAGAAGAAAATAACCACTCCTCAGTTAACCATCCATGTCAGTCCGCTTCCTGATAAACCAGCAAATTACTCTGGTGCTGTGGGGTCATTCTCGCTTTCGTCAAACATCAGTACGCAACATGTAAAAGCCAATGACGCAATCACCCTAAAGATTGCTATCAAAGGTACCGGTAATATGAAACTCATCTCAGCACCTGAGGTGGCTTTCCCAAAGGATTTTGAAACTTACGATGCGAAAGTAACAGATAACTTCTCACTTAATCGTAACGGACTGAGCGGAACAAAAGAGTTTGAATATCTTGCTGTTCCACGTCATGCAGGGACGTACACGATCCCAGCAACAGATTTTGTGTTTTTCGACCCTTCGACGAATAGTTACAAGACGATTTCTACCGACCCTTACACGATTGAAGTAGAGAAGGGTAGTGGTTCAAGTAGTTCTGTCGCAAGTTATACGAATAACCAGCAGGATGTCAAGGAACTGAATAAGGATATCCGATACATCAAGACAGGAGAAACTGATCTCCAACGTCCGGGTGACAGCTTCTTCGGTTCTTGGAAATTCTGGTTGGCTTATCTCATTCCATTGTTGATTTTCCTCTCGATTCTTGCCATCGGCCATAAACAGATAAAAGACAACGCTAACATTGCTAAGACGCGTGGCAAGAAAGCCAATAAGATAGCAAAGAAACGTTTGAAGGTAGCAGCGAAGTTGTTGGCAGATAAGAACCAAAGTGAGTTCTATGACGAAGTGATGCGTGCGTTATGGGGTTATATCGCTGACAAACTCAATATGCCACAGGCAAATCTCAACAAGGACAATATCAACGCAGCACTCGCACAGCAACAAGTTGATCCGCAGCTTACCGATGAGTTCATCAAGACATTGAACGAATGTGAGTTTGCACGATATGCACCAGGTAATCCAAACGAGAACATGGAGGCGGTTTATAATAGTGCAGTAAATGTTATCAGCAAGATGGAAGATAATTTCAAGAAAGCACCTCAGCCAAAGAATTCTTCGGCGATGCTTGTGCTGATACTGACAGCTCTCTTGTCGGTCACATCGCTCACAGTTACTGCTCAGTCAAAGCAGAAGGCAGATGACCTTTATGCCAAGGAACACTATGCAGAGGCAGCACAGATTTATGAATCGATTATCAGTGAGCGAGGGGTATCGAAGGATATATATTATAACCTCGGTAATTGTTACTACAAGTTAGATTCTGTGGCATTGTCCGTACTCAACTACGAGCGTGCTTTGATACTCGATCCGAGTGATGGCGATACAAAGGCCAATCTGGCATTGGCACGTGGCAAGACTTCCGATAAAGTTACACCTCCATCAGAGATGTTCTTCGTTACTTGGTGGCGAAGCCTGACCAACCTCATGAGTATTAACAGTTGGCTCATCATAGCCTTTGTGGCTTTTGTACTGATGCTGGCCAGCATCTTGGTGTATGCCTTTATGTCTAACTTCTCTATCCGTAAGGCAGGATTCTATGGATGTTTGCTGATGCTGTTTGTTACAGTGGTAGCCAATCTCTGTGCCCTGTCACAGCATCATGTCATCGTCAATCGCCACTATGCCATCATTATGTCACCTTCTGTAACTGTGAAGAGTTCGCCAAGCGACACAAGTACTGATTTGTTCATCATCCATGAAGGGGCAAAAGTAGAGATGCTTGACCAGTCGATGAAGGAATGGTGTGAGGTGAAACTTGAGGAAGGTAAAGTGGGATGGGTACCTGTCAGTGTATTCGAACAGATTTAATTTATAATGTATAATTTATAATGTATAATTTATAATGAACTATGCATTAGATATTGATCGCGCTATAACACTCGCTCTCAACGGTAGCGATTCGCTCTTTTGGGATAATCTCATGATTTGTGTCACTAATACCTTTTCATGGTCTCTCATCATCGTCATGTTGTTAGTTATTATCTTCCGCAATAACTATGTGCGAGATGGTTTGATTATCCTCTTGACCATTGGTTTGATGATTTTTGTTGCTGATCGACTTTGCTCGGGTCTTGTGAAGCCTATGGTGGCACGTTGGCGACCTACTCAGGATCCTGAGATTATGTATCTTATCGATGTAGTTGAAGGCTACCGAGGTGGACGATTTGGATTCTTTTCTGGACATGCCTGCAATACATTTTGTATGGCTACGTTCCTTTCTTTTTTATTCCGTTATCGTGCAGTTACGATAACCCTCTTTTTCTGGTCAGTCACAACGACGTTTACGCGTCTTTATTTAGGTGTCCACTATTTTGGAGATGTGACAGTAGGGCTGATAGTGGGTATTCTTATCGGCTGGGTATTCTATCAGCTATATCAATTATTGATGCGCCGTATAGGAACTCCTCGTTATATTTCTGACCAATGTACCGCTACAGGATATAAGAAATTAGATATGCACCACTTCCTTACTGTGGTCTTTTTCAACTATATCATCGTCCTTCTTGTTGCTATGGCAAGAGGTATACACTAATTCTTTCGCTATGGATTATATTATTCGTATATTAGTCGCAGCTCTCTTGGGGGGTGTAATCGGACTGGAGAGAGAGTATCGGGCAAAGGATGCGGGTTTCCGTACCCATTTCCTGGTTGCCTTAGGCAGTGCGCTCTTTATGGTATTATCACAGTACGGATTCGGTGAAGTGCTAGACCACTATGCCGATAACCTTAATGTGCGACTTGATGTGTCGCGCGTAGCGGCTCAGATAGTTACTGGTATCGGTTTTATTGGTGCAGGAACCATCATCTTCCAGAAACGTACTGTTCACGGTCTCACAACTGCTGCAGGTGTGTGGGTGGCAGCTGCAATAGGAATGGCATGTGGTTCAAGTATGTACATCCTTGCATGTGTGGCGACAGCTTTGGTTCTATTGGGCTTGGAGGGAATGAATATGTTTCTTCATCAGTTTGGTGAAAGCCAATTCTCTGTGCGCTTTACCGCACCGACTCAACAACATATCGAACAAGTACGTCAACATTTGGCTCAATATAAAATAGGTATAAAATCCTATCGAATGGAAGAACGTGTTGATGCTGCAGGACATGTTCTTTATGCGGTTAGTTTAGACCTGCATGTGCGTCGAAATCGTATTCGACAGCAAATGCTTGACATCTTATCAACGGTTGATGGTATCACAATAGAAGTTGTTGAGTAATACTCCGTTTAGATTTTAACTTACAACAATAGGGCTGAAAGCGTGTGCTTCTAGCCCTATTGTTTTATGATAGATATATGCTATTGAGCAAATTTACTATAAATAATATCGAGTTTTACTGGTGTATTACCTCCAACAAGTCGAGCACTGGTCATTGAGAAATCGTGACACAGTTTTACGAGGTTCTTGGTGGAAACCGTGGAGGATTCGAATGTAGGTTCAACGGGAATGAGTAGCACTTTGTTGTAGTTGGCCGTTGCCGAGCCGTCTCGCAATTCTTTTTGCATGGTGCTAATCAAATGTGCGATGTTGTTGAATGTATAGGTGTTGTTCGTCGAGTTGAACATGCTGAGGTAGGAAGTGTTCGCATCGGCGAGGTGATAGTTCTCAAAGAATCCTTTGTTATAGTCGTCGAGTCGCACCAAGAGAAGATATTTTGGAATATCAAGTCGGAATCCGCTGTTGACGATGTCGTTGTACCGAGTCAGCACGAGTTTGGCTTGATTGATGGTGTCTGTACTCAGTATCTGATCAATGGGTAGGGTTGCCATCGTGAAGATGCCTGCAGGACTTTTCAGATAAGTGGAGGAGGTGTCTTCCAATAGCTTCTCAAGGTTGTAATTGGCAAAATGGGTTGCCTGTATGACCTCTTCGGTAGCAGCAAATTGACTGGTTCCTGTAGTATCCTTTTTCTCGTCGGGTAAGTGGTAACGATAGTTGATGTTAAACTGTACGATGTTGATGTAGGCAAGTGCACCATCACCACTTTCAAGTTTGAAATAGAATCCTTTACAACCAGGAAGTCCGCTGTTAATCCATGCTTCAGAGTCTTTGAAGTATTCTGGGTTTGAATCCCAGGCGGCACGAATTTGCTTACCTATTGTGTTTGGAAGTGGAATGATAATCTTGTTTTTATACGATGAGCTACTGCGTTCCGAATCACTGATGGTGCGGTCTGAGAGTGTGAACCATTTCTCAGCAATGGGTTTCTCGCTTGTGTCGCAGTATTGGGTTGGGTCGATATTTGTGTAATAGTCAGCATCTGGATTCATAATCTTTGTGAGTGGGTAGACGCTGATTTTAAATGTAGCTAACGAATCTCCTACATACTTAGTGACGAAGAGTCTGAGGTCTGTGGATAGGATGCTGTTGTCGATGATGGAATCAGGGAATGCGAAATCATCGATGCAGTGGAACTGAGCAATGAAGTCAGACTTAATAATAGTGCCAGTCTCAGGATCTGTGAATTGTCCCAGATATGACTTACTTGAACGGGCGAGAACTGAGTCACCAGCAGAATATGATTGTGTGAATACATCGTATGTGCGACTTTCTTTCACAACGATGTCTGTTGATGGCATCATATCGCTTCCGAGTGTGTCTGTATTGTCGTCGCAAGAGATGATGGCAAAGAAAGTCGTGAACAGTAGTGCTAATATATAAAATGGCTTGAGGTTCATTTTGACAAATGCGTTTGAAAATTGTTTGTCATATTGCCCGTAGGACTATTCGTCGGTGGGCATGAGCGAGTCGTAGAACTGGCTATAGGCTTCCGCATAGTTTTCTTCGCCTTGATAGGTGAGAATTGGTTTGCCGAGCGATTTGGCATATGTGGTAATCTCGGATGGTGTTCGCTTTGATTCTAGTACGACTCCGTCGGCGAATTTGATGGCTATCTTGGCAAGCTCTGGATAGGTACAATTGCCCGTACAAACGTCGGAAATGTCTTTCGCTGAGATTCCTTTGAATGGAATGCTTCGTTGGAAACTGTCGCCCAAGTCGGTCTTGAATTCTGATGCCGATATGGAGATGACAACTTTAGAATCACAGAACGAAGGCTCGTCTTGATAGGCACGTTTAATGAGAAGCGGTGCTAAAGCTGCTGCCCATCCATGGCAGTGTATAATATCAGGTATCCAACGCAACTTCTTCATGGTTTCGAGCACACCGCGTACGTAGAAGATTGCACGTTCGCCGTTGTCGTGATACTCTTCACCTGTTTCGTCAGCTATGATTCCCTTGCGGGTAAAATAGTCGTCGTTATCGATGAAGTAGATTTGCATACGTGCATTTTGTAGTGAAGCTACCTTGATGAGTAGCGGGTGGTCGGTGTCATCGATGATGATGTTCATTCCTGATAAACGAATGACTTCATGGAGTTGGTTTCTACGTTCGTTGATGATTCCCCAATTCGGAGAAAATGTACGGATTTCATACCCCATCTCCTGTATGAGTTGTGGAAGTTGTTGACCCTTTACTGACAGCGGCGATTCTGCCACATAAGGAATCATTTCAGTTGTGATGAATAGTACCTTTTTTGCTTTCATTAAACATGGTTTTAGCTTTTCATTTGCAAAGTTACGTATTTTTTCGCAAAAATGCAAATCCTCGCTCTCTTTTTAATATTTTTTTGATGTTAGGAATATCTGTTTTGTCGTTTTAGTGTATGACATAAGGAATCTTGGCTCTTGTTCTTGCGGTTCTCGCTTTTTCCTTATTTGTTGATAATCAACAAGAAACGTGCACCTTTTGTATAGGTCTTGTCAAGCTTCACCTCCGCATTAAGTTTCGCAGCTACTGTGCGACAGATATTGAGCCCTAATCCAGTGCCTTGAACTAGATTGTCGTGTTTTGTAAATCGTTCAAAGATGTCATCCTGCATCTCTTTGGGAATGCCTGTACCTGTGTCGGCGACAGAGAATGTTATCTTGCCGGGATTTTCCCACAAAGAGCAATGTACGAGTATCTCTCCTTTACTTGTGTGTTTGCAAGCATTCGTGAGGTAATTAATGAGCACCTGTTGTACTCGACGTCCGTCAGTCATGACAGTGAAGTCGTCGTCAACTTCGCTGGTGAAGTGGAGGTTAACGGTAGGATCCACGCGATACTCAACGTTGGTCATGGCACTGCGGCATATCGAATTGCATGGCGTCTCGGATAGCTCAATCTTATAGCTTCCTTCTTCACCTTCTGCAAGGTTTAGAATGTCATCAACTAACATCATGAGCATATTTGTGCTGTTGTTGATGTATTTTGAGTACTCACGCTTCTCGTCATCACTGATAGCCCCTTCTGGGAGCGAAAGAAGTTGTGAGAAACCGATGATTGCATTAAGTGGAGTACGTATCTCATGGCTCATGTTTTGAACAAATAGAGTCTTGGAACGGTCCGAATCCTCTGCTCGTTGCTTTGCGATTTTCAGTACTTTCCTGAATTTCTGTCCCCTGATATAGAGTAGTGAGAGGAGGACTAATGTGATGCACAGAATGCTGAATAGAGAGATGAGAATGATTCGTCGGTTTTGTTCCCAGAATGTGGCTGTCTCATTGACTACTATAGCCTCTTCAGGAATGAGACTCTCGTCTATGTGGAATCTATGAATAGTTTGAGCGTTGACGACAGGTCGCTGAGCTGGTATGATTTCGTATGGGATGTCTTTAGGCGCCATGTTGCGGTCTATCACTTTCAGAATGGTAGTCCTCAAAATCTTATTATACGCTTCTAGATCATAGCACACAAATCCTACGGCTTCGTCAACATTGGTATTTTCGAAATAAGGACTGAAATGTGGAACGGCTTCCTCTACCATGTGGCGAACACCAAGTTTCAATACTTTGTTACGTGGATTTGAACGTGAAAGCCAGTTGGTATAGATGACACCAGTAGTAGTGTGATCAATTTGTCCTAAGGCAAATTCCAAATCTGTAGTCTGGTGGTCTTGTGCAAGATATGGGGTGAATGTGAGATGTCGGCTTTCAACTTCATTTCTGAACAATTCTGTAAGTTCCTTACTTAACAGTTCTTCTCCTCCAATAAAAAAGATCCTCTTTAATTTGGGTATCATTTGAATAATGAGGTCGACGGTCTCCTTATAATAGATGGGGGTCTGTATGTAAGTCATGTTAAAGTCGGCTTGCAGTTCTGCCAATTTTGTGCGCTTGGCATTCTTTTCCCAATAAGTGGAGAATAAGTAGTCCTTTTCACAGATATAATCAAATTCACCGACAAGAATGATGGGTACGTTGGGCCAGAATTCGTTAAATTGGTAGATGGCCGGATAACATGCCGTTCCGAATACCAATACTAAATCAGGGGCTTTGTCGGGATATAATTCTTTGATTTGGTTAATCTGTTTGTCGTATTCGCTTATGGAATTATAGGTCTTGTTTGACAGCTCATAGCTTTTAACGTTGATGTCATCCCGTTCTCTTTTCAAATCATCGATGGCCGTAAGGTTTCCTGTCCACCATGCATTTTCCGCAGAGAGAGGAGCAATGACAAATATGTCTTTTCCATCGGCAGCGAATGACGAAAGAAAAAAAGTGAAATAAAGTATAACGTAACTAGCAAATCGCTTCATTTTTTTAATTGTGTCGCTTGTACTTTTTGATTCAACTTTTTCAAAATATCATGCAAAGATAGTCCTTTTATTTATCTTAACCAAATTTTTGACTTGAAAAATAGTGCTATGCAACATAAATGCTGTTAGAGAAAACGTGAAGTGTTGTCTTTTGAGAGCAACACCTATTTATTATATAGAAAAAACGAAAGGTCCAAAAAGAGTAACGGTTGCGAGTTTCACAACTAGCAACCGCTTGAGATAATTCTTACATTATTCTCACTTACCAAAAAGAAATTAAAATGTGCTTAAACTAAGCTGATTGAAAGTTTATTTCAATTCTCCCTACTGTCTGTGCGTGACAGTATAGAGTATGTTATTTTGCATACAAAAGCCATGCGTCAGGATATGTAGAGCGAAGCTTGTCGCGACTGGCTACTGCATCTGACTTGCTGCTTGATGATGTTGCAATGACACGATACATTCCTGTAGCAGGGTTCTGAGCGATGATTGCACTGTATCCCTTGTTCTTCAGGGTGCTGCAGAGGTTGTTGGCGTTGTCCAGGCTTTTGAATGAGCCGCAAACTACATTATATGCATTGAGCGTTCCGCTAACTGCTGTCAGGCTCTCCGTTCGAAGATCTGAGTTGTCCTCTTGCTGCTGCTGAGCAACGACAGGCGTAACTGTCTGAACGGGGGCAACGACAGGTGTTACCTGAACAGGAGCTGTTGCTTGTTGAGCCTGTTCCTGCTGTCTAGCTTTATCGTATGCTTTCTTGTAACTGCTTTCGGTCGATTTGCAAGATACGAAGGCAAATGCAGCGAGTATTGCCATGCCGAGAATTAGATTTCTTTTCATTTTCAATTGTCTTTTGTGAATTGTTAATACTGTTTTGATTGAATGATTTTCTATTTGTATTGTTCGCGAATGAACTTTGATTTCATCATTGCCTTCTTCAGACTTACCGCTGAGCGGAAGTTGACGTTCTTTACTTTTACCGATTGTGCCCTGATGTCATTTTTCTTCTCTACCACCTTAGATTCTGCCGAAAGCGAGAAGGTTCCGATTCCTTCGATATTCACATTATAACCATCGAGCAAGAACTCTGTTAGCTGCTGTGATAGTGCAATGATGGCTGCTGTCATATCTGCCGTTGAGAGTGCACAGCATGATGCGATTTGTTTGCACAATGTCTGGGTGTCAATCGTGCCCTTCGTGACAACTTGAGCATAATAGCCTTTCTTAGGTTTGCTACTGATATTGTCTTTGACTTCAGTCAGTCGGTATCTGATACTCATCTTTCTTCAACTCATTCTCTTCACCTGTTCAACTGGTTCAAAGGTGATTAGGTCTACATATATTCTTTCTTATCTCTACACCTTCTATTCAAATATCTGTAGACTTTATTTTTTCTTTTTCTACATCTTATTTCCAAAAGGTGTACGGCAAAGTTAGTACTTTTTTTGAGACCAACCAAAAGTTTTTTGATAAAAATGAGTTCTTCTGCCTAAAAAAATGCATAATTAAGCGAAAAATACTATTTGAGGGTGCGTTTTTCGAGAAAAATGCTTAACTTTGCAGCATAAAACTCACTTTCAAAAAGACGGGATGGAACAGCGTTATTCTTCGGAGTTATTTGAGAGAGCTGTGGACGAGTTCTCGAAACTGCCAGGTGTAGGTCGCAAGTCTGCATTGCGACTTGTGTTGCACTTGCTTCGTATGGATGTGAGCGCTGTTGACGGATTTGCGGATGCTGTGAGCCAGTTGCGTCATAATGTGAATTATTGCAAGGTGTGTCACAATATTTCTGACACGGACGTTTGTCAGATTTGTGCTTCGCCTTCAAGAGATAATTCAACGATCTGTGTGGTTGAGAACATACGTGATGTGATGGCCATAGAGGCAACAAGTCAGTATCACGGATTGTATCATGTGTTGGGCGGAGTCATAAGTCCGCTTGATGGCATAGGACCTTCGGATTTGCAGATACAGAGTTTGGTCGACAGAGTAGGGCAGGGGGGTGTGAATGAAGTGATACTTGCGTTGAGTTCTACAATGGAGGGTGATACAACGAATTTCTATATCTCGCGTAAATTGTCGGATGCTCCAGATGTACGTTTGACGGTGCTGGCACGTGGACTGTCGGTTAACGATGAGCTTCAATACACAGATGAGGTGACATTAGGTAGATCTATTGTAAACCGAGTAGATTTCGATGCGCGTACAGCTGTCTGAGACCATTCGTCGTTGGGTAATTGTATTTGACTATGGATATCATCATTAATAAATTGATTCGAAACTTGTATCTGGAACTTGGCGCCACATGGGCTATTGTGGTTTTGACTTGTGTTCTTGGTGAATTGAATGTCATTCCCAATGGTGTGTGGGAGCCTAAAGGTCATCAGTTCGAATTCTACGTGGAAGTGGTGAATGTGTTGCTTGTTATTGTATGCGTTCCCCTTTCGTTGAAGTTGTTTTCGTTGAATACCCAGCGTTGCTTACGAAGGATGAACAAGGATGAGGCGTTGGCTTCGTATCATCTTTGGAGTCTGATCCGTCTTGGGTTGTTGCTGGTGTGTATGGAAACGGGTGTGTTGACATATTATTTGTTAATGGATAACAAGGGATTGTTTTGTGCGGGTATCGCGCTCATTGTCTCGTTCTTTTGTGTTCCTTCGACTGCAAAGATTAAGGCCTTCCTTGCCTCGAAAGAGGATGAGCCTTTGGAGGATATAGCGGCTGATGAAAAAGAGATGTAAATTACTATAATATAATAAGGTGTGAGATGAAGGTTTCAGTGATTATCGTCAATTATAAGGTCAAGTACTATCTTGCTCAATGCCTTCATTCGGTTTTGAAGGCCATGGACGGCATCGATGGCGAGATCATCGTGGTCGATAATGACAGTCAGGACGACTCCATCGATTATGCACGTGAGTTGTATCCGCAAGTGACCTTTATTGAGAATAAGGAGAACCTTGGCTTTTCGTGTGCGAACAACATCGCAATCCGTCAATCGAAGGGTGAGTATGTGTTGCTCCTGAATCCTGATACCATTGTGAATGAGCACCTTCTGGCCGATTGCATCACATTACTCGATACTCATCCTGAAATAGGTGCTACGGGTGTCCGTATGTTGAACGAAAACGGAACATTTGCACCCGAATCGCGTCGAGGTGTGCCAACTCCGTTTACAGCTTTTTGTAAGATGGTGGGGTTGACAAGCCTGTTCCCTAAAAGCCGTTTGTTTGGCCGCTACTACATGAAGTACCTTGATGAATATGCAGCGACGCCTATCGATATCGTTTCCGGAGCTTGTATGTTTATTCGCAAGTCCGTACTGGACGAGTGTGGGTTGCTTGATGAGGACTTCTTTATGTACGGCGAGGACATAGATCTTTCGTACAGAATGCTCAAGACGGGCAAACAGAACTATTATCTTCCTACCCGTATTTTGCATTATAAAGGAGAAAGTACCCATAAGAACACCTTTAGGTATGTTTACGTGTTCTACGAGGCGATGTATATATTCTTTAGGAAGCACTATGCCAGTTACAATTGGATTCTCTCTGTTCCTATCCGTTCTGCCATTTATCTTAAAGGGGGTGTGGAATTCTTTTCCCGCAAGCTGCGTGGATGGCTCAAGAAACCTATGTCGGATCAGGAGTATCTTCAGACAGTCCGTTTCTTGTTGAAAGGTTCTAATCGTACAATCGAGGCGATGGTGGAAATCTGTGAACACAATAAACTTGCCTATGATGTGGTGGAGAACGACACGATACAATACGATTATGTTGTGTTCGATGTTGACGAGTTCTCTTATGATCAAATCTTGGAAGAGCTGGAGCGCAAGTCCAAAAGCAAAAAAAGCGTTACTCGTCTTGGTACTTATTCTTCCCGTATGGGTTGCATCCTACTCTCGTTTTGCTGCTTGAAAAAGTAGTTTTTGCGATTAGGGCAAAAGTGACTAATTATGCCTTTTTTATACCGGTTTTCTGTATGTGTTCGATAACACAGATTGATTTCGGTCAACAAAACGGTCGTTTTCATGCTTTTTCTTGTTATTTTTCTTTGTGGTTTCCCCAAGTAGCAGTAACTTTGCAGCGTCAAACAGAAAGGACACGGCATAAATGCATCAGAGGATGCGGAAAAGAGAGTTAGTTAATGTAGGGTAGAACTTAAATAATGAAACAAAAGCAAATAGATAGAAGTATATAAGGTAAAAAGATTGTTTAAATTGAGTTAATAATTAGGTTATTAGTTAGTGTTATTAGTTAGTCTAAGGAGAAGCGTCTCCATTAATTTTTATGAATTAGGATAAATTTTTAGAAAGATGGACACAATTGTATTATTTCTTTTAGGCATTATGTTTTTCGCCTTTATCCTCAGTAATATTTCAGCATGGAAATAAGCTGAGCTGATTTAGAGAGTATTTTTTAAGTATTAGATAATTTAGAGAGCGTTTCATTTTGGTGAAACGCTTTTTTTTGCTAAATTTGCGGCGTAAATTCCAAAATCCCTAACCAAATCATATCTAAAGATAGCGAATCATGAAACGAACAGCTATATATTTCTTCGTTCTGATGCTGACAGTCAGCGTCGTTGCTCAGTCATACAGGAGTGAAATCTCTCTAAAGACGGGATGGAAATTCATACGTGCTGATAAAGTCGAGTTTGCGAATCCGGATTTCGACGACTCTAAATGGAACGATGTACGTGTGCCTCACGACTGGGCCATTAGTGGTCCGTTCGACAATAATAATGATCGTCAAACTGTCGCTATTGAGCAGAATGGAGAGACGGAAGCTACAGAAAAGACGGGACGCACGGGTAGTCTTCCGTGGACGGGTACAGCATGGTATCGTTATCACTTCAAGACACATAAGGGTGCAGAGCGTGTCATTCTCAATTTTGATGGGGCAATGTCTGAACCAGAGGTGTATGTGAATGGTAAGAAGGCTGGTGAGTGGAAGTATGGCTATAATGCATTCAATGTGGATATTTCTGATTACGTAGCTGAAGGTGGTGGTGAGAATGTGTTGGCCGTTCGATTGCGCAATTTGCCAGAAAGCAGTCGTTGGTATCCGGGCGCAGGCCTTTTCCGTCCTGTTACGTTGATTCAGACAGACGAGACGGCAATCGCAATGTGGGGCATAAATTGTGTGACTGAGAGCATCACTGACGGCATGGCAGAGCTGAAAGCCGATGTACGTGTCGAAGGTGTTGACGGCAAGGTGCTGATGGCCGATTTTGTGCTCATGCGAGCCGGAAAAGTGGTGGCTGAGGCTTCTGATATCGTTAGGTCGGATGGGAAGGCTTATGGTACGTTACATGTGGTTCATCCCCAGTTGTGGACACCCGAATCGCCTTCACTTTACGATCTTGTAGTACGTGTTTCCGAATCTAAGGGAAAGAAGAGTGTGGTTGTAGATGAGGTGCGGAAGCGAATAGGTATTCGTACCATCTCCTACACCGCTGAGCGTGGCTTCCAGCTGAACGGTGTCACTCGTAAATTCCGAGGAGTGTGTCTGCATCACGATCTGGGAATGATTGGTTCTGCTGTCAATAAGGCTGCGCTGGTGCGCCAGGTGGAACTCCTGAAGACGATGGGATGCGATGCCATCCGTACTGCCCATAATATGCCGTCACAGCTCCAGATGGATGTCTGTGATTCGTTGGGTATGCTGGTGATGGCCGAATCGTTCGATATGTGGGTCTATCCTAAGTGCAAGAACGGATACTGCCGTTTCTACAACGACTGGTGGCAACGCGACTTGGAGAATCTGGTACTTGCCAACCGTCTGCATCCGTCAGTTGTGATGTGGAGTTTGGGTAATGAGATTCCTGAGCAGGGTGACCGTCGAGGCACAGAGATGTTGCGTCAGATGCAGGATTTCGTCCATCAACTCGACCCTACACGAGCCTGTACTTCTGGTATGGATCGCTGGGACAATGTGATTGCGTCTGGTTTTGCTGACGCACTCGATATCGTGGGTCTGAACTATCGCACCCATAAATATAAAGGAGCCTACGAGCGTCTGCATCAGAAGTTTGTGTTGGGAAGTGAGACGGCATCTACAGTCAGTAGCCGTGGTGTCTACCATTTCCCTGTTGTGCGTGCTGATGGCAAGACCTATCCCGATGGGCAGTGCAGCTCGTACGATCTCGAAGCCTGTTGGTGGAGCAACATCCCAGAGGACGATTGGGTGTTGCAGGACGATAACGATTGGGTGATTGGTGAGTTTGTGTGGACTGGATTCGACTATTTGGGTGAACCTACGCCTTACGATGACCGCATGAATGCCCGCAGCAGCTACTTCGGCATCTTCGACCTTGCCGGGCTGCCGAAAGACCGCTATTGGCTCTATCGTAGTCATTGGAACAAAAACGCAGAAACCATTCACTTGTTACCACATTGGACTTGGCCGGGACGTGAAGGGGAAGTGACTCCTGTCTATTGCTATACTAACTATCCTTCCGCAGAGTTGTTTGTCAACGGAAAGAGTCAGGGACGCATCAGCAAGCGACTCGACGAACGAGTGAAACCCGATGGAAGCCGAACGGTGAAAGAAACCGAACCGCTTATCGACCGCTACCGTTTGCGCTGGAACAACGTGGTGTATGAACCCGGTGAGATTCGCGTAGTGGTGTACGATGCTGACGGAGTGCGAAAAGGTGAATCCGTATGTCGCACAGCCGGACAACCCCATCATCTCGTCATTGAGCAGCAGACACTTGATGAGTATCACGGTCCTTCAGTCCTCCGAGCCGATGGCGAAGATATGGCGTTCTTTGTGGTCAGTGCAGTAGATAAAGAAGGAAACCTCTGCCCTGAGGCAGAAGTTTCCATTCAAGTTGAGGTTAGCGGAGCTGCCGACTTTCAGGGAATCTGTAATGGCGACCCTACCTCGTTCGAAGTCTTCACTCGTCCTACGATGAAGCTGTTCAAAGGCCAGTTGGTTGTCGGCATCATCTCGAACGGTAAGAAGGGACCAGCACGTGTGTCTGTTCACTCTACAGGTCTCTTATCGGCTACTGCAAAGATGAAAGTGAAGTAAGCCGGTTGGCTTTTACTTCACAAATATCTTTTTCCCATTTATGATATTGATACCTTTCTGTGGTGCTGCGAGTCGGCGTCCATGCAGGTCGTACCAATTCTGATCGGTACGTTCCGTAGCGATGATGTCGTTGATGCCTGTTACGTCTGTTACCACAGGTACAGGGGTGGGGCTTTCAGATACGGTACAAGTTGAAGCTGTACCAGTGTAGGTGACGTCGTAGCCGATTTCGCCTAATTCATTGCAGATGACGCTGTGCCAGGTACCTTCACGATTGTCCTTTGAACCAAAGCTGATGCGGTAAGTGTGACCTTCCTTCAAGCCATTATCGCCGTCGACGAAATAGTAGTAGTAGAAATCGCTGCCACTGGGGTAATATCCGTAGCCTGCCTTTATGGTGTCTGGGTCTTGCAGATCTTCGGCAATGACCCAGGTAGTACCATCGGTGAGGTCTTGTGCAAAGAGACCGAAAACACCTTCGAAGGTACATGGAGAGAGGTTCATAAAACCTTCAGGCATGTCAATGTAGAGGGTGTTGTGGAACTTCCTGTTTTCGTCACGTTCTCTTCCCCAGCGAAGGGTGAATGGTTCTTCGGAGTTGAGCCATATGCGTGGTGCTACCTGATCTGTATCCAGAGGAGTGACGCGGATACCTGTAATCATACGATGATCCGATCCAAATAACATTGATTTTACAACCAGCGCATCAATGTTGAAGTAACCATTGCTGCTGCCACCCCATCCCCAGTTCACATAGATGAGACCGTTGTTGTCCACACCTGAAAGGACGAATGCATGGCCTCCGTATTCTACCGAATGAGCTCCGTATATGACGGGGCTGCGAAGAGCCAGTTCATCGTAAATGATTTGTTTCCATTCATCCAGTCTCTTGTCGTAATGCGATTTGTCATAGTATTTGACACATGCCTCTGGATATCCGAAAATTTGGGTCAGTGCTATACCGGCATACGCTATGGTAGAGCCTGAGCCTTCTGAAGCATAGTTCATATAGGTGGCATAGCCGCAATCGAGGAGCAATTGGGCGATGTTGTCTTCAGGATTCTTTCCTTTATACGTATTACTGTAAGGTCATGTATAGGTGGTACTGACATGCGCATTATATGATTCTCTTTTGTCGCCAGTTGTGACCGAATACGATGCATCGAACTCTGCAGACGGCGGATATTGGCAGTAGTTGAGACATTGAGCCAACGCAGTAGCCACACAGCCGGCAGGGTAGTTGTTAGGGGTTAGCAAGTTGTAAGGGGCGACTGATTGATCCCACTTTGTGGTGACGAAATTCTTCACCGCTGTGTAGGTTGCCGCACGACTCAAATGAGTCTCACCTGCTTCGATGGCTTGGATATTGTGGCTCACCTCTTCAAGATACCACTGCATGTTTGCTGGCATGTTTTCCGTCTCAAATGGTTCTGACGAATAGCCGATGAGTGGGTCTACCTGTGTGCTCTTCGCTACGATGACGAAACCGTTGGTATTATCTGATGAGAATACAGCATAGGCTTCTTTATCTGCCACACAGCGCAATTCGGTTGCTTTTGCTGGTGCTTTTCGCTGACCGCGTTCTGCAGCCAATGCATTGAGTTTTGAGGCTGCGATGGCTTGCATCTCAGCCAATGGACGGTTGCCTGCCATCATGATGGTGGCAGACAACAGCATGGATAGGGTAAGGATAATTACCTTCATAATCTCTTTTCTTTTTCCTTTTTTATAATTAATACTTTAATAATTCCTTTATTTATTTGATTGAAACTTTCTTTCCACCGATGATGTAGATACCCTTCGGGAGACCCGAGATGGTGTCACCTACGTATCGTCCGTCAGTAGTGTAAACCTTCAGACGTGCGTTCGGATCGTTGACGATGCGGATTGCCTTGATGTCTGTGTTGAAGCTGATAGCTTGCGGAATCATGCGTTCTATGTTGCCCACATTGTCTGATGCAAGTACGTAGAAGCTATAGACATCTTCGTCAGGACCGATTGTGACTGGGTAGCCGATGCTGCCTGTCACACTCTGTCCGCAGTAGGTGTAGTCTTCACCATTCTTCGATACGAAGAACAGGTAGCTGTCCACACCCGATCCTGCATCTTCAGAACTGCATACCACGTTGATGGTGTCAGTAGTGGCGTTGAAGCTGGCCGTTGACATCGTTGTGGTTGGTGGTACGAGGTCAAGGGTGTTGGTAAATACATTGGTCTCGATTGGGAAGTTCTTATCGAAGATGATGGTAGCCTGGTTGCTGATCTTCGTTCCGTTAGCCAGATTTGGCTTCAGATCTACCGAGAAGCTTACGTAGCCTTCGCCTTCAGGTGCGTTGATGTTTGGTGGAAGCTCGATGCCCTTGATGTCCCAAGTGAGCTTGTTACCATCACGCTTCATCTCCCAGTTGTAGCCCACACCGTCGTGGCTGGTTTCGCCAAAGCGTACACTCGACACGTCGAATACGTTTTCGTCCAACTCGTCGCTGACACGTACACGATATGCAGCATCACCTGCTTCTGCCTTGTTCTCAAACAGGATGCGATAGTTCATGGTCTTGGTTTCGCCGATATAATGCTCGTCACCTACACCCTGAGGACCTACCATTTCGTTTGGATCCCACGATGCTACGACGTCTGTGATGATGGCCTTACCATCGATGATGTCGAGTTTCGTTGAAACATATTCATAACCTCTGTACATCCAGAGTGAAACACGGCGACGTACTGCAGGAAGGATGTCAACCAAGCTCTCCAGAATGTTTTCCGACCTTACGGCAATCTTTCCGTATGGGAATACGCTGATGACTCTTTCCAGCCACTTCTTCACGACTGCCTTGGCAGTATAGACGACAATGCCGCTTTCTTTCTTCTGGATGTTCAGCTCGTCAACTGTCACTTTCTTATACTTGGCCAGTTCGTTCGCTTCGTCCTCGTTCAGTTCGAAGAAGTCAGCTATCTGGTCGGTGATGAAGTCCTGAATCTTTTCGCCAATCACGGCATCAGCCACATAGCCCAATGCGGTCACTACAGCGAAGGTCGTACCTGTGATGATGATACGGTTCGTACCATTGTGGAACTCTTTTCGGGTATTGGCGTATGCGATGTCGCCTTCACCTTCCGAAATCATCGTGAAGGTGTAACTCTCCCATGGGTCGAGGTTTGGTACGAGGAACAGAGCAGTATGCTCGCATTCGCCTCCGTCCATGATGGTCACACTGTCAATAGGCAGGTATTCAGTTCCGTGTCTGCCGTTCATGCGGAAGCCGATGATGTTGACGTTCTCGCTGACATTGATGGCTAAGAGGAACTCGCCGCTTGGCTGATCCGACATGTTCGATATGGTGATTGGGTTCTCACAAGGAACACCCTTGCGGACGGTGTTGCGGCCCTCGCTCATCACTTTCACGTTGGCACTTGCCAGGTCTGCTATGCCTTCCTGCTCATTGCCTTCGAAGGTGATGGTGTAGCCTCCGTAGCTGCTGCCGTAGTTTGGTACGCAGATGACGTAGTGGCTGTCTTCTGCATCCTTGTCGATGTACGAGATGGTACCCTGACTACGTTCCAGACGTTCGCTTACCACATTTTCCAGGATAGGTGAGCCGTTCCCATTGTCACCTTTATATTTATAGAGGGTCACTACGCCGATGACGAGCGTTAGGGAAGTGTCAGGACAGATGGTCACATCGATCTGACGTCCGTGCAACATGCCCAGGTCATACCAGTCTTCTGAGTTCTGCTCCGTGTAGGCATATCCCAGAGTTGTGCTCAGGGTCTTGCCCTCTTCCAATGGTGTACGATTAGCGAAGGTTGAGTTCTGCAGGTTGTCGCGATCGAACGGGTTGCGTTCGAAGTCATACTTCAGCGTGTAGCCTCCGTAACCACCCCAACGTTCCAGACAGATGTAATAAGTACCTGCACCACGACCATTCAGGTTGTAGACGATGGTGGTGTCCTTGTTGTAGCCGTCCATGTCCTTGTTGGTGATGTACTTCATATCCTTGCCGTCAGGACGGTACAAGGTGAGCGAACCTGCTCTCAGGGTTGTCTCCGTACTGAGCGAGAGAACGATGTTACCCACGTATGGAGCATCGATACGGTACCAGTCGCGCATGTCTGTATCCTGATAGGTGTAACCCAATCGTCCTTGCTGTGTGCTACCAGCTTCAATCGTGGTTGCACCCTGTGCAGAGTCGTTCTGTGCTACGTCAGCACCATAGATGCTTGGGGTGAAGATGTATTGCAAGTCATAGCCTCCGTAACCTCCCCAGCGATCCAATCGGATGTAGTAGATGCCTGGAGCCATGTCAGGAATGGTATAGACGACGGTAGTGTCCTTGCTGTTGCCGTCCATATCCTTCGAGCAACGGAATGTCACACTCGTATTGTCCTTCTTCGGTACATAGATGTTGAGGCTACCCAGCCGCAAGGTCACGTCTGTAGTTGCCTTGAAGGTCACACTGCCTTCGTCATCCAACTCTATCTTGTACCAGTCTTGAATATCTGTGTTGTTGTAGCTGTAACCCAGTCGACCTTGCTGTGTGGTGTTGTTCTCGATGAGCGTACCTTTGTCCCACGCATCATTTTCAGCAACTTCGGCTTCGTGACGGTTGGCCGTGAAGGTGTATTCCATCTTGTAACCTCCGTAACCACCCCAGCGGTCCAGACGGATGTAATAGGTGCCTGGAGCTACGTCAGGAACCACATAGACGATGGTCGTGTCCTTGCTGAATCCATCCATATCCTTCGAGCAACGGAATTTCATATCTGTACCGTCGTCACTTAGGCGATATACGTTGAGGCTACCCAGACGCAGACTTGTCTCGGTGGTAGTGGCAAAGGTGATTGCTCCCTCGTCAGGTACCACAATCTTGTACCAGTCCTGAAGGTCTGTATAGTCTCTGAAGCGGTATCCCAGGCAGCCTTCCTGAGTTGTCTCACTCTCGATGAGCGATGCCTGTGCCCACTCGTCGTTAGGCTCAGGATCGTTCTCGTGTGCATTGGGGTTGTGTACATATTGCAACTTATAAGTGCCGTATCCTCCCCAACGATCCAGACGGAGGTAGTAGGTACCTGGAGCCATGTCAGGAATGGTATAGACGATGGTGGTATCCTTGCTGTAGCCGTCCATGTCCTTGCTGTTGCGGAATTTCGTGTCTGTACCTTGCTCGTTCAGTGAATAAATGCTCAGACTTCCCAGTCGCAAGGTTGTCTCAGTCGTGGTGCTGAGCACTACGGTACCTTCCTTCGGTACCTCAATCTTGTACCAGTCCTGAAGGTCTGTGCTGTTGTTGTAGTTGTAACCCAACTGACCGGTGACAGCAGGTCCGCTCTTCAGTGTGAGGGCATCCTTCCATTCGTTGTTCGGTTCCTGATCGGCTTCGGCAGCATGGCCGGTGAAGTAGCAGGTCAGTTCATAACCTCCGTAGCCGCCCCAGCGGTCCAGTCGGATGTAGTATTTGCCAATCGATACGTCAGGCACTTCGTACACAATCATCGTGTCCTTGTTGAATCCGTCCATGTCCTTGCTGTTGCGATACCTCGTGTCGTTGCTTTCACGGTCCAGCGTGTACATATTCAGGCTGCCCAGTCGCAAGGTCACATCGGTCTTGGTGGTGAAAGTCAGCTTACCTTCCTCCTTCACGTCAATCACATACCAGTCCAGGAGGTCCGTTTCACGATAGCTGTAGCCTAATCGACCTTCTATCGGAGTATCGAACGGCAGCGTCAGCGCCTTGTCCCATGTGTCGTTGCCGGCAGCGTCAGGTTTGTAGCTGTTGGCGGTGAACGTACATCTCATCTCGTAGCTTCCGTATCCGTTCCAGCGGTCCAGACGGATATAATAGATGCCTGGAGCTACGTCAGGAACAACATAGACGATGGTCGTATCCTTGTTGTAGCCGTCCATATCCTTCGAACAACGGTATTTCATGTCCGTACCGTCTTCGCTCATCATGTAAACGTTCAGGCTGCCCAGTCGCAGTTTGGTAGTGGTGTGGGTGGTGAACGTCAGCGTACCCTCGTCCGGCACCTCAATCTTGTACCAGTCCTGAAGGTCCGTATATTTGCCGCGCTTGTAACCCAGATGGCCCTTCTGCAGGTTGCCGCTCTTGATTCCGTAAGCACGTTCCCATGTGTCGTTCGGTTCAGGGTCGTTCACATACTCGGCAGGAATCAGCACATAGCTGGCTACGAAGTTGCCGCCATGTCCGTTCTTGTCCGTAGGACGTCCCGTTATTCTTACGCGATATGAACCGGCTGCGATGTCTTCCGCAACCAACGATTCACCTCCACCGGTTACCCAAATCAGTTCGTCGTCAACGACCGCGTACAGTCCGATGCCGTCCACGGCCACAGCGCCCAGTGGGGTAGTGCCGAATTCCATCTTGCCGTCACTTTCGGTACTGATGTCATACCACACCTCGGTCTTTGAGTACCTCGCATTACCTGAAGAGTAATTATAGAACGAGTTCGTCTTCTGCGTTCCACTCTCCCAATTTTGTGCCCATGTCCACTGGCTTGCCAGCAGCAGCACTAAGGTCATAAGTACATGATTCGCTTTCATATCCGTTATATTTTTAAGGGTTGTGAACTATCCTTTCCGTTTTTACAGTTTCTCTCCGCATTGCGAGCAGAACTTGTCCGTCTTCCTCACCTTCGCATCACATCTCGGACAGCGGTCGTTGCGTACAGGCTCGTTCGTTGTGTTGATGAACGAAGCCGTGACGATGCCGCCAGGCACAGCGATGAGTGTGTAACCCAACAGCATGATGAACGACGAGAGGAACCGCCCTGCGACCGTCACAGGCGTGATGTCGCCATATCCCACCGTGCTCAGCGTTGTGATGGCCCAATAAATCGAAGTGCCGATGTCGCGGAACTCGCTGTTGGGCTGACCGCTTTCGATGATGAACATCAGCGTACCCAGACAAATGACCAGCACCAGCACGAATAGGAAATACACCAGAATCTTATGGATGCTTCGTCCGATGGCCTGCAGCAGAATTTCCCCTTCGTTCAGGAAGGCAAACAGACGGAAGATACGGAAGATACGGATGAATCGGATGCTTCGCAACATGAGCATGTAGTGAGCACCTGGGAAGAAAAACGTCAGATAGGGGGGTAGTACCGCCAGCAGGTCGATGATGCCCCATGCGCTCAGCGCATACCCACGACGGCTCTCAGCACAGTACAGACGCGCAATGTACTCAGCCGTGAAGAGTATCGTGAGCAGTACCTCCAGCCATCCCAACGTCGTCTTCAGCCAAGGAGGCAGCGAAGGGCTGCTCTCCACGAAGAGTATGAGCAGACTGACGGCAATGGCAATCGTCAGCACGATGTCGAATCGGCGACCCGCAGGCGTGTCGTCGTCGAATATCATCTCCCGAAGCCGTTCTTTCAGCGTGGGTTTGCTGCTTATCTCTGCCATATTCCGATGTTTTTGTGCATTATCGCCTGCAAATTTACGGAAAAAAAGTGAAAAACATCACCTTTTCACAAAAAAATTGTAAATAGTAAATGGCTAAATGGTAAATATTTACTAACTTTGCAGCCGATTTATGCCGCCGAGGCTCCAATAAGTGTGCCCAAAACTGAGCGCCGCCTCACGGTCCAAACCCGTTTAATTAAATAAATAATGTACGTAATCGTAGAAATTAACGGTCAGCAGTTCAAGGCAGAAGAAGGCAAGAAGCTCTTCGTTCACCACATTCAGAACGCTGAAGCTCAGCAGACAGTTGAGTTTGAGAAAGTATTATTGGTTGACAATGATGGCGCAGTTATCGTAGGTACTCCTACCGTTGACGGAGCTAAGGTTGTTTGCGAAGTAGTAACTCCCCTCGTAAAGGGTGACAAGGTGCTCGTATTCCACAAGCGTCGTCGCAAGGGCTACAAGAAGTTGCGCGGACATCGTCAGCAGTTTACAGAATTGACAATCAAGAGTGTTGTCGCTTAGTGTTTAACCCATTAAAAAACAGACAGAAACATGGCACATAAAAAAGGTGTAGGTAGTTCAAAGAACGGCCGTGAGTCACACAGCAAACGACTCGGTGTTAAATTGTTCGGTGGCGAATTCGCTAAGGCAGGTAACATCCTCGTACGTCAGCGTGGTAACAAGCACTTCCCAGGCAAGAACGTAGGTCAGGGAAAGGATGATACTTTGTACGCATTGGTTGATGGCTTCGTAGCATTCAAGAAAGGCTACAAGAATCGCTCAACCATCTCAGTCATCCCTGCAGAAGCTTAATGTCGTCACGTCACGACACAAAAATAGCAGATCCTCATCGGGTCTGCTTTTTTTTGATTCCCAGAGTGAAAACGACTCGACATCCTAGCTTAAATACGAATCGAATTCAGCGTGCAAACCCTTCGAATTCTGCGTAAATTCGACCCGTATTTAGGCTTCAAACTCTCAAGCATCAGCAAGTAATTAAGATGGCACAGGGTTGAATGGTGGTTGAATGGTGCATGAATGGTGGTTGAATGGTGCATGAATGGTGGTTGAACGGTGCATGAATCTGGTCTGTTCCGCAATCGTAGACAAAGTTGCGAGTAAGTGAGC
>CAMYYX010000010.1 GCA_947303695.1 uncultured Prevotellaceae bacterium
GGGTTTAAGAGGTTCAAGGATAGTTTGATTTGTGTTTTTGTTTCCGAGTATAGGTTTTCTTGGAGCGATGGGTGCGGCTGAAGGAATGGAAGCCTGGGCCGAGCCGTTGTTGCTCTGCCTCGCGTTCGCCTCGTTTCATCGCTTTGATGGCATCGAGGTTGGTGACTGTTCGCTGATGTCGTTTCATTTGCTGGTGTGTTCCTTAAGGTACTGATCGACCTTATGGGACATAACGGTGGAGAGTTTCACCTTGCCGTCAGGTCCTATGACGACAAGTGAGGGTATCCAGTTGACTCCATAGGCTTTGGCGATGTCGGTCTCCTTGAATTTCTTCAATTCGCTAGCTTGTGGATAGGTGATGGCATACTTCTCGATGGCATGCTTCCAGGCTTCGACATCGGTATCCATGGATACTCCGATGAACTCTACTCCGTTGTTGTGATAGGTCTGGTACATGCGAACGACCTCAGGTGCATCCTTACGGCAGTCGGGACACCACGATGCCCAGAAGTCGAGCACCACGGTCTTGCCTTTGGCCACCTGCGAGAGCTGGATGGGTTTGCCATCAGGGGTCTGCATCTTGAAGTCGGGTGCCTGTGTACCCACTTTCACTAATTCTGTTGCGTACTGGGCATCGAGATCTTCTTCGGTTGTGTCAGTCTGTGCTTTGGCTGCTGAGGATGCGAGTAGCATCAGGAGCATTGCAAGAAAAATGTTGGTTGGTTTCATATTAATCATATTTTTTCGTTGCAAAGATAGTAATTATTTACCATTTGACCATTTACTATTTACTATTTTTTTATTTTTTTCATTGTTAAATGGGTATAAAAACAAAGGGTGCACATCATCACGATGTGCAACCCTTCCAAAACAACTATTTTTTAACCTTATTTCTTATGAGTTAACCTAATTACTCGTAGAATACGAAAAACAATTTAAATTAACGTTTGTAGTCTTCGTCTCTCAAGTTAGTTTTTAATAACAGAAAAGTCTTATATATATTGATTCTATCATTTTTTTCAGTGTAGTCATTTTCTGTCATTTTGTTAAGAGGATTCGCTAACCCTTCTTGTTTTCGAGTGCAAAGGTAGAGGTTTATTTGCAGTAGGGTTTACAATATTCTGTAGAAAAACTTATGATTTTGTAACATGTGCCTTACAAGGTACTACAGAGGGGGTAAAAAACAGTAAAAAAGTTGATAAAAACATGCGGATTCTTAGGTAATACTTATAAATAGGTATTGTGGGAATGAAAAAAAAAGCGTAAATTTGCACCCAAATTTAAGTCATTGACCAGTAATCATTGACCATTGACCATTATAAATTATACATTTTACATTATACATTCTCTTAAGAGATGAAACTATCGGAACTGAAAACAGGTGAATCGGCGGTCATCGCTAAAGTGTATGGTCACGGCGGATTCAGGAAGCGCATCGTCGAGATGGGGTTCATCAAAGGAACGGAAGTGCAGGTGGTGCTGAATGCCCCACTGCAGGATCCGGTGAAATACAAGGTGATGGACTACGAGGTGAGTCTGCGTCGTGCCGAGGCGAATCTAGTGGAAGTAGTAACGCAGGAAGAGGCAGAGGAATGGCGCAAGAACCAACCTGCCATCCCCGGCATTGTGGCTGAGGACTGCGACTTCCGTCACGCGGTAGCTGAAGCACGGGGAAAGCATATCCTCGTGGCTTTCGTGGGTAATCCGAACTGCGGAAAGACCAGTCTGTTCAACATCGCAGGAAATGCTCACGAGCATGTGGGCAACTACTCGGGTGTGACGGTCGATGCCAAAGTGGGCAACATGAAGTTCGAGGGTTACACGTTCGACATCGTTGACCTGCCTGGCACCTATAGCCTTTCGGCATATACTCCTGAAGAGCTTTACGTCAGGAAATATATCATCGAGAAGACGCCTGATGTCATCATCAACGTAGTGGATGCTTCGAACCTGGAACGCAACCTCTACCTCACAGCCCAACTCATCGATATGGACGTGCCGATGATTATGGCGCTGAACATGTACGACGAACTGAGGGAGAGCGGACACACACTCGACATCAACCAACTGGGCACTTTGCTCGGAGTACCTATCGTGCCGACTGTGGGACGAACAGGCGAAGGTGTGAAGCAGCTGTTCCACGAAATCATCGAAATATACGAAGGAAAGCAGAAGACTTTCCGTCATATCCACATCAACCACGGAACCTTGCTCGAGAAGATGATAGAACGGGTGGAGGTGCTGATACGCAAAAATCCTGAACCTCACCAGAACTACTCAGGTCGATTCCTGGCCATCAAGCTGCTGGAGAACGACCGTCAGGTAGAGGGTATCGTGAAGATGCTGGCGAATGCCGACGAAATCATCAAGGAGCGCAATCGCTGTCAGGAGGAGATCAAGCAGGAACTGGAGGACGACTCGGAAGGTGCCATCACAGATGCCAAATACGGATTTGTGCAAGGAGCGCTGAAGGAGTGTTTCGAGAAGAAAACCGTGTACAAACGGATGCTGACAAGACGTATCGACGCCTATGTGACGAACCGCTATCTGGGATTCCCCATCTTCATGGCCTTGATGTTCCTCACGTTCTTCTGCACATTCACCTTGGGACAATACCCCATGGACTGGATAGACAGCGGTGTGGGTTGGTTGAGCGACCTGATCGGGAGCCACATGGACGACGGACCCCTGAAAGACCTGCTGGTGGACGGCATTCTGGCTGGAGTGGGCGGTGTGATTGTGTTCTTGCCTAACATCATGATTCTCTATGCCTTCATCTCGTGGATGGAGGATTCGGGCTACATGGCTCGTGCTGCCTTCATCATGGACAAGATCATGCACAAGATGGGTCTGCACGGCAAGTCGTTCATCCCGATGATTATGGGATTCGGCTGTAACATCCCAGCCATCATGGCCACACGAACTATCGAGGACCGTAAATCGCGTCTGCTGACCATGCTCATCGTACCGATGATGTCGTGTTCGGCTCGTCTGCCTGTCTATATCATCGTCATCGGTGCTTTCTTCCCCAAACATCAGGCTCTGACCCTATTCACCATCTATCTCATCGGTATCGTGATGAGTGTGTTGATGGCCAAGCTGTTTAACAAGTTTGTCGTGAAAGGTGAGTCAAGTCCGTTCGTGATGGAACTGCCTCCCTACCGACTGCCTTCAGCTAAATCGGTGGCGCGCCACACATGGGAGAAGGGCAAGCAGTACCTGAAGAAGATGGGTACCATCATCCTGGCTGCGAGCATCGTGGTATGGGCACTCGCCTACTTCCCACATCATGACGACGTGACGAAGGAGCAGCAGATGGAGCAGAGCTACATCGGCCAGTTGGGCAAAGCGGTCGAGCCTGCCATCCGTCCTTGCGGCCTGCAGTGGAAAGAGGGTGTGAGCCTCATCACAGGTGTTGGAGCAAAGGAAATCGTAGCATCTACGATGGGTGTGCTCTATGCCAACAATGCAGAAGATGTTGAAGCTGCTGAGGAATCGGACAGCTCACATCTGTCGAAAGTACTTGCCACAAGCGGCATGACCCCATTAGCAGCCTTCGCTTTCATGGTGTTTGTACTGCTCTACATGCCTTGTCTGCCTGCCTGCATTGCCATCAAACACGAATCGGGCAAATGGAAATGGGCACTCTTCACAGCCTTTTACACCACCTTTCTGGCATGGATATGTGCCACATTGGTGTTCCAGATAGGTAGTCTCATATAGTACCGACCTACATGACACAAGAAGTCATCGTATATATCCTCATAGGCCTGGCCGTTCTAGTCGTTGCCTTCAGGGTCTACAACATCTTCACCCACAAGCATAAGTGTTGCGAAAAGGGCGAAGACAATTGCTGTTGTGAAGGATGTGAGTTAGCAAAAGAATGCTGCAAAAAATTTAAAGTTGAAAGTTGAGAGTTGAAAGTTGAGAGTTGTCAATAGTAAGAATTAGGCTCATTTGACCGTAAATGTAAAAAATAATGAAGAAATCGTAAATAGTAAATGGTCAAATGGTAAATAATTACTAACTTTGCAGATTAGAATGAAAACAAAACGATTAAACATAGAACAATTGGGGGTGATGATCGACTATACGGTATTCGCCCCAGAAGGTAAACTCGAAGAGATTCATGCGTTGATGCATGTGACGAACCGTGAATCGGACTTCGAAACCCAATACCACCAGTTGCTGCAAGCCCAGCAGCAGTTCGTAGCGGAAGTAGGTGGTGCGACCGTCATGATGAAACGTTACTTCGTGAGCGACGCCACCAATCAGATGCCGCTGATAGAAGATATCACCGAAGAGGTGTCGGTCATTCAGCAACCGCCTCTTGACGGCACGAAAGTGGCTGTGTGGCTCTATCTGCATCGAGGTGTAAGCAACTATCAGCAAGTGTGGAAGATGAACCAGATTGTGCCCGAAGGCGACAGCTACCATCAGTCGCGCACCCTTCTGGAACGCTATGAGCAGGAGTTGAAGGAGCAGTATGATGCCAACATCGCAGAACACTGTCTGCGTACCTGGTTCTTCGTGCGTGATGTCGACACCCAGTACAAAGGACTGGTCGTAGCTCGTCGTGAGAATTTCGAAGAACAAGGACTGACCAACAAGACCCACTATCTGGCCTCTACAGGTATTCACGGCATTCCTGCCGACACCAACGCCATCGTACAGATGGATACTTATATGGTGAAAGGTCTGGAACCCGAACAGCAGACTTACCTTTATGCTCGCACCCATCTCAACCCTACCTATGAATACGGTGTAACCTTCGAACGTGGTGTGAAAATCACCTATGGTGATCGCACCCATCTCCTGATATCAGGTACGGCTTCGATTAACAACAAAGGTGAGGTGGTACATGTGGGCGACATCAAGAAGCAAGCGAACCGCATGTGGGAGAACGTGGAAGCCCTGCTGAACGAGGGAGGAGCCACATTCGACGATGTGATGCAGATCATTGTCTATCTGCGTGACACAGCTGACTACGAGGTAGTCCGTCAGTTATTCGAAGAGAGATTCCCCAACACCCCATACGTCATCACCTACGCTCCTGTGTGCCGTCCGAAATGGCTCATCGAGATGGAGTGTATCGCTGTTACGACAGAGAAGGACGAACGTTTTAAAGACTACTAAGACATCATGGACTTCAAAAAACATCTCAAAACCATCATCACTTCGGCCATCATCGTGGCAATCCCCATGACGCTTATATTCTATTGTAAGGGGAATGACGAGCCTCAGCCGAAGCAGCAGGAACGCGAGAAAACACAGCAGGCAGCTCCCCCACAGCAAAGAGCTGAAGATTGGGACGAAGAGGAAGAAGAAACGGATGACTTTGAGAAAGAAACAGTAACCGATCATGAAGTGACAGATGCCGGAACGGTCATCAACAACCATTTCATCGCACTTTCGAGAGGCGATAAGCAAATGCTGAGAAACACAGTTGCCGACAGGATGCGAACCTATATCGGCATTCCTGAAGCCACTCCTGCTGATGTCGAGAAATACATGAACAGCCTCCACACAAGTGGCAGTCAGGACATCAATTACGTGCTCAAGCACCTCATCGTCAACAAAGATGTGGATGGCGGTATCTATAAAGCAAGTTTTTCGCTCACCCAGATTGTGCGTCTGGGCGAGAAGACCATCGAACACACATTCGTAGGACGCTCAGAAATCAATCGTGAAGGCAAGATGACGGCTTTAATATTGACGCAACAATCATAGCCCCTATGCAAGAGATATTCGACTTAATCAACGAGATGTCACCCTTCCTGCTGTTGGGTTTCCTCCTTGCAGGACTGATGCATGCCTTCATTCCTAATAGGCTCTATACGACCTATCTGGCGGGCAACTCATTGAAGTCGGTCATCTATGCTGCCCTATTCGGTGTTCCTCTACCCCTCTGCTCGTGTGGAGTCATCCCCACAGCGATGTCGATTCGCAAGGAAGGGGCATCAAAGGGTGCCACCGTATCCTTCCTTATAGCAACCCCACAGACGGGTGTCGATTCCATCTTCGCCACCTATTCCCTGTTAGGTCTCCCCTTTGCGATTGTACGTCCTATCGTGGCATTCTTCACAGCCATCGTAGGCGGACAGGCTGTCAACCTGTTCAACAAAGAGACTGTGGCAGCTACTGAACATACTGAGCAACGTGACTACAGCGAGAAACGCCACACGTTCATAGAGAAGATTGTGGAAGCACTTCGTTACG
Source organism: uncultured Prevotellaceae bacterium (assembly GCA_947303695.1). Classification (GTDB taxonomy): domain Bacteria; phylum Bacteroidota; class Bacteroidia; order Bacteroidales; family Bacteroidaceae; genus Colivivens. Next base: position 6,220 of record CAMYYX010000010.1, read on the forward strand.
GATTTATCGAAATGATGGGCGACATCGGAAAGTGGCTCGTGATAGGTCTCATCATCGCCGGTCTCATCACCACCTTCGTACCTCAGGAGTTCCTCAACATCTTTGCAGGCAACTCGTTCATGAGCATCTTGCTGGTGCTCTGCATCTCCATACCGATGTATGTTTGTGCAACCGGTTCCATTCCCATTGCTGTAGCGCTGATGCTGAAAGGTCTCACGCCTGGAGCTGCTTTAGTGTTGCTGATGGCTGGACCTGCTGCCAATGCTGCTTCCATCTTAATAATAAATAAGGTATTAGGCCGCAAGACGCTGATTATCTATCTGGCGACCATCGCTCTTGGAGCTATTGGTTTTGGGCTTGGTATCGACTATCTCTTACCGCGAGAATGGTTCACCCCTACCCTCGCAAAAACTGCTGCTGATTGTTGTGACAATCATGTAGAGTGGTTCAATATCGGATGTACCATCCTGCTGGCCTTGCTGCTGATCTACGCACTCATCAACCACCTCAGAGGTCACAAGCATTGTCATTGTCATGAGGGAGAATGCAACTGCGAAGGACATGCTGATCAGGTGCGCCAATTCACCATCAAAGGCATGAACTGCTCACATTGTGCCACGAATGCCGAGAACGCCATCCGTAAGGTGGAAGGCATCGAGAGAGTCAGTGTAGACCTCGCCTCAGAGACAGCAACCATCGTAGGAAACGCTTCTGATAAGGACATCGTCGCAGCCGTAGAAGCGATTGGGTTTTCAGCCCTTCCCCTTTAACTCCCATGAGCAAAGCGAATTAACTCCCAATTTAACTTCCTCTTTTTACTCCTTTTGAAGATGGATATCATCACGAAATATTTCCCCAACCTCACCCCTGAGCAAACTGCACAATTTGCCCAGCTGTATGACCTGTATACCGACTGGAATGCGAAAATCAATGTCATCTCGAGGAAGGACATTGAGAACCTGTACGAGCATCATGTGTTGCACTCACTCGGCATCGCAAAGGTCATCACATTCCGTCCAGGAACACGTGTGATGGACCTCGGCTGCGGAGGCGGATTCCCGGGCATCCCACTCGCCATCCTCTTCCCAGACGTACATTTCCATCTGGTCGATTCGATTGGGAAGAAAGTACGTGTGGCACAGGAAGTTGCAACAGCTATAGGATTGAAGAATGTAGCTTTCAGTCATGCTCGGGGCGAAGAGATAAAGGACAAATACGATTTCATTGTGACTCGAGCCGTGATGTCACTTGTCGACCTCATGAAATGTGTTCGCAAGAATGTCGATAAGAATCAACACAATTCCCTACCGAATGGTATCATCGCCCTCAAAGGCGGAGAACTCGACGGAGAGATGGCCCCAATGCGCAACATCTGCACCACATGGGATCTCTCACAGTTCTTCGAAGAGCCATTCTTCGAAACCAAGAAAGTGGTACATGTAATATGCTGAATATCAAGACATTTCAAGTAAATCCGCTGATGGTCAACTGTTACGTCATCAGCGACGATACCCGCGAAGCCTGCATCATCGACCCCGGATGCATGGCTGAGACAGAGTGGACAGCCATCAAGAACTATATCGAGAGCAAGCAGCTCAAACTAGTCCACATGCTCTGTACCCACCTCCATTTCGACCACATCATGGGTTGCGGATTCGTCTATCGTGACTACCAACTCAACATCGAAGGTAGCATGGCCGACCAGCAGCAATACGAACAGCTACGCGTTTACATGAATGCTTTCGACCTCGACCCGTCAAGCATCCCTGCATCCCCACCTGTGCACGATATATCCAATCAAGCGACCATTCAATTCGGCACCCACACGTTCACTATTCTCAAGACCCCAGGTCACACCCCAGGCGGTCTCTGCTTCTACTGTCCTGAAGAAGAACTGTTGTGGTCAGGCGACACTCTCTTTCAAGGTTCCGTAGGACGAACCGACCTTCCGGGAGGAGACACAGATGCCATCATCAGCTCCATCCAAGAGGTGCTATTCACCCTACCGCCAACCACTCAGGTATTCACAGGTCACGGACCGTCTACCACGATTGATTACGAACAACGTTATAATCCTTACATATAAGGGCGATTTCTCAGCTTTTTCGGGCCGTTTCCTCACTTTTTTGCAATTTTGTCATGTTTTCTCAAATAAATTATGTAATTTTGTCAGCTAATTTGAGAAAAGTTATTTTTTGAGATGAAGGAATCGGATCTTCAAGCCATCAAGCAACGCTACGGAATCGTAGGTAATGCCCCGGAATTGAACCGTGCTCTCGATATCGCGGTTCAGGTAGCTCCTACTGACCTCAGTGTGCTGATTTTGGGAGAATCGGGTGTCGGAAAGGAAGTTGTTCCACGCATCATCCACGATAAGTCGGCCCGTAAACATCAGAAATACTTCGCCATCAACTGCGGCTCTATCCCCGAAGGAACTATCGACAGCGAACTGTTCGGTCACGAAAAAGGAGCCTTCACAGGAGCTGTGGGTGAACGCGAGGGCTATTTCGGAGCAGCCAACAAAGGTACCCTCTTCCTCGACGAAGTGGGCGAACTGCCATTGAGCACCCAAGCCCGTCTATTGCGTGTATTGGAGACTGGTGAGTATATCCGTGTAGGCTCATCCGAAGTGAAGAAGACAGATGTGCGCATCATCGCAGCTACGAACGTAAACATACAGAAGGCTATCAGCGAAGGAAAATTCCGCGAGGACCTCTACTACCGACTTGCAACCATTCCTATCAACATACCACCGCTGAGAGCACGAGGCAGAGACATCGAACTGCTGTTCAGGAAGTTCTCGTCCTCATTTGCCGAACGTTATATGCTCGACCCGATTGTGCTGACCGAAGATGCCAAAATGCTGTTGCAGAGTTACAAGTGGCCAGGCAATATCCGTCAGCTGAAAAACATCGCCGAGCAAATCTGCATCATCAGTCAAGAACGGAACATCACAGCAGAAGCACTCATCCAATTCGGCATCACAGACGATTCGAACACAGGTGGAGGACTCGTATTGGCCAATCAGGCACAACCAGGACAGCACTCGTATGAGAACGAACGCGAATGGTTGGTACATGCATTAACCAGCCTGGGTAAGGAAGTGAAGGAACTGAAAGAGATGATCAACAACCAACAAATTATCCATCAACAACCAGCCCACATCCTGCAAGAAGCCGAATATGCAGTTGCACCACAATACAACACCACTCCGGCAACCCGCATCAACATACCATCTGAGAATATTCAGAATGCCGTAGAGTATGTGGAACCCACACCTCGATCGATGAAAGAAGTGGAGGAGATACAAATCCGTGAAGCGCTCCAACGCAACCACTTCAACCGCAGTCGCACGGCCAAGGAGTTGGGTATCAGTGAACGAACGCTCTACAGAAGAATCAAAGACTATGGATTGGAAAAAGAATAAAATCATCATCGGTCTCTGCCTTGCACTTTCTCTGATTGTACTGATTGCCTGCAAGATTGAGTACTCATTCAATGGTGCCAGCATCAACTACAACGAGGTGAAGAGTGTATCAATCACCAAGTTTCCTATCCGTTGCGCCTATGTGTGGGCACCAATGGAGGGCATGTTCTATAACAGCCTGACGGATGCATACGCCAAGAAGACCAAACTGAAGGTACTGAAGAAAAACGGCGACCTGCAACTGGCAGGTGAGATTACGGAATACAGCCAGACCAACAAATCCATCTCTTCTGACGGATTCTCTGCCCAGACGCAGTTGAAGATGACCGTCAACGTTCGCTTTAAGAATTCTTCCAAGCCTGACAAAAACTTTGAGAAGACTTTCTCTGCCGTCACTCAGTACGATTCCAAGCAACAACTCAATTCTGTTCAGGAACAGTTAGTTCAAGAGATGATTGACGACATTGTCAGCCAAATTTACAATGCAACCGTCGCAGATTGGTAAAAAAATGCACAATATGTACAAAACATTTTGCCATATCAGAAAAAAGTGATAACTTTGCAACTCATTTGTGACAAACCACACGTTGGTTCAATTCAAATCGTATCATTCAAATAAAAAATAACAAAAAAGAAATGTACACTTTAATTATCGTACTCGTGATTCTCGCATCAATTCTCATGTGCGGAATCGTTTTGATTCAAGAGTCAAAAGGAGGAGGTCTGGCATCAGGTTTCTCTTCATCAAACCAGATTATGGGTGTCCGCAAGACTACGGACTTCCTTGAGAAAGCTACATGGGGACTGGCCATCATTATGGTCGTACTCAGCGTTGTATCTTTGGCATTCGTGACCAGAACAACAGCTGAAGAGCAGCCACTCACAGCTCCAATCACAACTCAGACTGACGCTAACAACGTACAGTCATTCCCTGCTGCTACTCAGCAACAGGCACCAGCACAGAATTCTTCAGAAAAAGAAGCTCAGGCTCCTGCCGAGACACCAGCTCCAGCTCCAGCAGAATAAGTCGTAACCCCGTAAATCTGTTATAAGATGAAAAGGGTACGATGTCCGAAATGTGACACCTTCATTGTATTCGACGAGACGAAATACAATGAAGGTCAGTCACTTGTTTTTGTTTGTCCCGGTTGCAAGAAGGAATTCAAGATCCGAATGGGCAAATCGAAGATGACGAACATCCACGAAGAACGTCAGATCGACGAAAATGCCTATAGTCAGGACTATGGAAGCATTATCGTGGTTGAGAACAAGTTCGCCTTCAAGCAGATCATTCCACTCGATTTGGGCGATAACGAGTTCGGACGCTATCTCAAGGGTACCAACATCAACAAACCCATCGAAACCAGCGACCCCAGTATCGACACCTTCCACTGTGTCATACGAGTGGAACAAAACGCAAGAGGACAGCTCAAATACATCTTACGCGATGCACCGAGCGACACAGGAACGTTCTACATGAACCAAATCCTGAAAGATTCGGACAGAATCAACCTGGAAGACGGAGCGATTATCACCATCGGGGCTACCACCCTCATCCTGAGAGCAGCAAACAGTTAACCATATCATCGACTTGAGACCTCTCATCAGTTAACTTAAACTAAAAAAAGACATGAACGACTCACTCGATACAGCTCTACCGCAAATCATGCAGACAGCCAACCCAAGTCTGTTCTTCAACACATTCCAGAACGACTACCACTGTTGCGATAATCTGCATCTGCGGAATGATCCTAAAATCAATCCTTGCAGCACCATCTACAACGACAATAACCATTTCGTCGTAGTTGTGCAACATGGAACGATGAACCTTATCATTAACGGGCAAGAAGTAAAACTCAAGTCGAACGACTTCCTGATGATCATGCCGTTCACAAAGATTGAGGTACTCACATCTTTCTGTACGTTCTTCGCTTGTGTCATCACCAACTACATCGCGCTCGACATCTACAATAAGCTTGGGACTCCCGACAACATCAACGAGAACTGCTATACGTTCCACCACTATCATTTCCATCCCCAACAGACCGAGATGTTGCTGAGCGACTATCTGCGACTCAAGGAGATAACCCTACGTGAGGCCATTCCGCTTCATGAGGAAATGCTGAAATCAGGTATCGGCATCCTATTGTCCCATCTATTCTCGTTCATGGCTGTCACCGATAAGATTGAATACAAGTCCAATATCTTCCTCCGACAGGTATTCGACAAATTCCTCATTGCTCTCAGTCAGCACTATGCATCTGAGCGCAAAGTCGATTTCTATGCAAAACTGCTCGATGTGCCGGCAAAGCACATCACAGCAGCCACCAACCGATATGCCGAGAAAACCGCATCGAGGGTCATCAACGAGTATGTCATCTACAAAATCAAGGCCATACTCTACAACAACCAGCTCAGCGTGAAGGCTGTAAGCGACATGTTCAACTTCCCGAGTCAAAGTTTCTTCGGCCGTTATTTCAAACGCGTCACAGGCTATTCACCAGCCCGATTCATGAGTAAACATAGTAAGAAACTATCAAAACAAACTTCATTCATGCCATGAAAAGGAATCCGACAAACCGATATATTGACGACACAATGGCACGAATCGGAAACACCGTCCGTTATACGGCCAGTTTCGAGAAGTACGTAGCACTCTACGATAATCTTTACAGTCGCACACGTCTGTCCGACCTCTATGCACCCGACAAGACCTATCTCATGGGCGACTTCACTTGTTTGTGGCTACAACAGGGAGAGGTAGTCATCACCATCAACGGGAAAAGCCAGACAATGGAACGGAAGTCCATCGTGATTATTCCCATGCAGACCGCATTCAAGGTGCAACAAGTATCACCCGACACGCGATTTGCGTTCATCCGCTACTCCGAAGAAGCCATCATCCAGAGCATCAAGGATCTGGGACTGTACATGAATCGTTTCTTGCCTGGACGTTCAGATGTAACCGAACTCTCCATCGAAGGCTTCAAGGAGATATCCACGCTCTACGACGACTTCCGCCAAGGACTTGCTCATAAAGAGCTGAAGTATCTCAACCTCTATGCACGCAGTTTCTGCGATTACATTCTGGTATTTCTGCTCAACGCTTTCAACATCGACACCAAGATCAAGGGAAAGGCCATTTCACGTCAGGAGAATGTCTATCGCCAATTCATCGACCTGCTCAACATCTACGCCAATCGTGAACGCGAGGTACAGTTCTATGCTGACAAGCTCAACATATCACCCAAATACCTCTCGACCGTCACCCAGACCTATAGCGGCAAAAACGCCAGCGAATGGATTGCAGAATATGTTGTCGGACTTGCCATAGAAATGATGCGTGAGAAACGTTGTAAGATACAGGATATCAGTACCAACCTCAATTTCCCCACACAGAGTTTCTTTGGCCGATACTTCAAACGAACGACAGGCTTATCGCCAAAACAATATACGTTAAAACACTTCGACAAGGATTAGACATCCTTAAAAACCTGTAGATATGAAGCTGATACCAACCTATACATGGGCTAAAAACGTAAGAGCTGTCGGGATTTCCAACAAGAACTTCCGCAACAAACCTTGGGCAGCAGGAGGCATACTCATCGTGTGTGTCATCATTGCCATGTTGTTGGCCAACCTGCCTTTTACACACCAGCTCTACCACGATGTGCTCAACACCAGCCTCTCCATGAGCATTCAAAGCCCTACCCTCTCTGATGGCAGCCGAGTCATCGACTGGATATTTCCACACGGCATGACCGTCGAGAAGTTCATCAACGACATCCTCATGGTCATTTTCTTCTTCACTGTCGGATTGGAAATCAAACGTGAGGTCGTGTGCGGCGAACTGTCATCACCCAAGAAGGCCATGCTGCCGGTTATCGCTGCAGCAGGTGGAATGCTGATGCCCGCACTCATCTATGCCATCTTCAATCACAGCACAGATGCCGCTAGCGGATGGGGCATCCCGACAGCTACCGATATCGCCTTCGCTGTGGGTATCATGTCCATATTAGGCAACAGAGTACCCATCTCCTTGAAGGTATTCCTTACCGCCCTTGCTATCGCCGATGACCTTGGAGCCATCCTCGTAGTGGCATTTTTCTATGGTGGACACATCAACTTCGCCCTGCTCGCCATCGCACTCGTGCTGCTGGCAGGCATCTACATCATGAACCAGATGGGCGAGAAACGCATGATGTTCTACCTCATCCCAGCCATCGCAGTCTGGTTCCTTTTCTACTATGCAGGCATCCACGCCACCATGTCAGGAGTCGTGATGGCCTTTATGATACCGATGCAGGGACGCTACACACGCGCCTATCTCTCACGCAAGAATCGCAAATACGAACGTCGTCTTGAAGAATACGAAGTCATCGACGACATCGACGGCGTGAACGAAGAGTTCCCCAACGACATGCAGCGCCATTGCTTGCGTCGCATGAGTTCCATCTGCAACAACACCATGGGTATGTCCTACCGATTGGAACATGCACTCAACCCTTGGGTCAATTTCTGCATCATGCCAATCTTCGCACTCGCCAATGCAGGCGTCGAGATACCCGATCTCAGCTACTTCAACATCTTCCAGTGGACACCCGATTTGGGAAGTGTCGGAATGGGCGTCTTCTTTGGTCTGCTCTTAGGTAAACCTATCGGCATCACCCTCGCCAGCTTCCTCGCCATCAAGTGCAAGGTCGGTGAAATGCCCAAACGAGCCACCTGGCCCATGCTCTTTGCAGTTGCATGCCTTGGAGGTATCGGATTCACCATGAGCATCTTTGTCGACACTCTCTCTTTTGGCGAATACCCCGAAGTCACAGAGCACCTCCGCGCCAGCGGTAAGATAGCCGTCCTCCTCGGTTCCCTCTCTGCCGGCATCCTCGGCAGCCTCCTCATACAACTTGTGCATAAATGGAGCACACCAAAACAACAAGAATGTAGAACGATGGAGTTATAAGAAAAGTAAGAGGCTCAGAACGGATGTCCTGAGCCTCTTCTGTTAGTTGTATTTGCTTACTTCTTGAAGATGAGCTGGGCGAAGTTGTAGAGACCGTACTTCCAAACTACGAAGTTGTGACCTTCGTTTGGATAGTTGATGAGGGTGCAAGGAATGCCCTTCTCGTCGCAGAAGGCCTTGAGCTGGGTGCTGTTGCCAATCAGACCATCTGCGCCACCGCATACCATCCAAAGGAGTTTGTTCTCTTTCTTCATCTTGTCAACATCAGGGATGAGCTGTGCTGCACGCTGTGTGTTTGGTGCTGATGAGAAACCGCCTACATAGGCAAATACGTCCATGTGACCAAGTCCGAAGTTGAGTGACTGTCCACCACCCATTGACAGACCTGCGATGGCACGGTGATCCTTGTCGGTGTAAACGCTGAAGTTCTTCTCAATATATGGAATGAGGCTTCCGATAAGGTCCTTATCGAATTCACCGAATGCCATAAATGAGCCCATACCTCCTGCACGTGAATCGTCCTTTGCTGCACGACCATTAGGCATCACAACAATCATGTCGGCTACCTTCTTGTCGGCATAGAGGTTGTCCATGATGATGTTTGGCACACCACCGTCGTTCATCCATTCCCACTCGTCACCACCGATACCGTGGAGCAGGTAGAGAACGCTGTACTTCTTCTTTGCATCGTACTTTGGTGGCAGATAGACATTTGCCTTACGGGTTGTACCCACTGATTCAGACTGGTACTCGATAAGTTTCACTGTACCCTTTTCAATTCCTGTACGCTCTTTGTCAAAGCCCTGAGGAGCTGCCTTGTACTCGTCGAATTTCACATTGGTATTCTGCTGACCGCCAAACATTCCCATCGGAATATTGGGTTCCTGAGCATTGGCTGCTGCTGTAGCAAGAACCAAAGCTGCTGTAAACAATACTTTCTTCATTGTCTTGTTGTTTGATTTGATTAAATAGTTAAAAAATAATTTTATTTACGATTTGACTATTGACTATTTACGATTGAGTTTCAAGAGTTCAATCTTTCATTTTTTCTTTTGAACGTGCAAAGGTAAACAAAATAAATGATACCCGAATAGGAAAACTCCTATTTTAGCAAATTGGCATCCGGACCAATCGGATTCACACGGGGGTTTGGAACATAATGTTCTTCCTTGCTCCACTTACAGTCTCGGTTGGGTTCGACGAGTCGATTGGTCGAACCGAAGACAGGATGATAGATCTCGCAACGGTAGAGGGTGATGTCCAGATTGCTCACGAACAATGCCACATCGGACCAGTTATCATAGAAACGGCAGCCTTTGAACATGGTATTGGGGCTATCCATATTGGATATCAAATCGAACTCACGATTCTTGAAGAAATCGCAATCTTCGAACACGATATCCTCGGAATCCCACAGCTCCATAATGCCATAGGTACAATCGTGGATATTGGTGCGGAATACGGACAGACGTTTGGTCTCACGTGCTACCAGTCCATAGGTACCACAACCATAGAGGTCGCACGAAACGATATAGTTGTCTTTACCGCCCATCACTCCTATCACCCCACCCTCGCAGGTACCTCCTTCGGTATGCCCAATAGTAAGGTTTTCGATTTTGCAATTCTCGCAATCGATGAGATTGAGGCAGTATGCATAGCGAGGCTCAACCTCAATGCTGGAGTTCTTCCGTCCGCGGATGATGAGGTTTTTGAAGTTCTGCAGCGTCAGCTGATGACCGTCACCACAAGGTTCACAAATGACGGTTGGGGTGCTACCTCCTCGTTGTACTTTTGAGGACCAAGCCCTACCGGAAATACCTGAGAAGAGGTCTCTCTGAAAAAGGATGCGAGAGAGGTTCAAATGGACGTTGGTTCCGATTTCAATCACACGATTATTGCCCAACGCATCAAGGAACTGCTCCTCATTAGCAATGAAGATCACCTCATCGGCATTTACAACCGGATTGATTGTTGCTTCGACTTTCTGCAGAACCTTCTCTACCTGCTTAGGCACTTCCTGAGTGACTTCCTGCTTCGGAACTTCCTTTACAACTTCTTGAACCTCTGGAACTTCTTGAACCTCTGGAACTTCTTGAACCTCTGGAACTTCTTGAACCTCTGGAACTTCTTGAACCTCTGAAACTTCTTCAACTTCTTCAACTATTTCTTGAACCTCTGGAACTTCTTCTTGAACCTCTGGAACTATTTCTGGGACTTCTGAAACTTCTTCAACCTTTGAAACCTCCTCTACCTCCGGTTCTGTAGCCGCTATCGGATTGCCTACATGCACACGATTGTTCTCGTTCAGCGTTTCCTCGTTAATGATGAGTTCGATATTCGTTTGCTCTATCACGCTCATCTTGATGCTGCTGTTGTTGCCCTTTGGCTGATACCACGACTGACTACCAAAATGGTCCTTCAGGTCCTTCGACTGGAACACCCATCCGCGACGAGCAAGAATCTCGTTACGCATCAGTCGCAACAGCGGTTTGGTGAATCGTCCCAGGTAAGCTGGAGTCAGCAGATGGTTCTGCATCAGCCAACCAGCTTCACGTTCCTCAATCTCCTTTTGTCGTTGTACACATTCACTGAGGTTGTCGGACGTCTGCGTCAAGGTATAGACACAATCGTTGGCAGTCTTGCGAACAGCAAGGAAAACGATATTATCGAGACTGATATAGTCGACTCGCCACCCTGCTTTAGCACGAGTGAACACCCAAGCTGACGGATTATCGGTAGCGAGTGTGTATTGAGTCTGACTCGATTTGGTTTTTTTCAGCTTGAAGCTATCGCTTCCTTGATTCTCACTCTCACCAACCATCAGCACATCACCTGAAGCATCGACTTGGGCTGTATAGAGACGTTGACCATCCCACCATCGGGATCCATTCGCAATTGTCGAAGACACCTCAACCGGTTTAGGTGTTTCCTTTACAACTTCCTGCTTGGGAGCCTCTTCTACTACTTCCTGCTTGGGGGCTTCTTCTACCACTTCCTGCTTAGGAGCCTCTTCAACCACTTCTTGCTTAGGAGCCTCTTCTACAACTTCCTGCTTAGGAGCCTCTTCTACAACTTCCTGCTTAGGAGCCTCTTCAACAACTTCCTGCTTGGGAGCTTCTTCAACAACTTCCTGCTTGGGGGCCTCTACAGGATTCTCGGCATGAACACGGTCTTTCTCGCCAAGTGTCTCCTCGTGCTTGATGAGTTCGATGTTGGTCTTTTCAACCAGACTGATCTTGACGCTGTAGTTATTGCCCAAAGGCTGATACCACGACTGGCTAGCGAAATGGTCTTTCAAGTCCTTCGACTGAAATACCCATCCATGACGAGCAAGAATCTCGTTACGCATCATACGCAGTTCATCTTTGGAGAATCGTCCCAGGTAAGCAGGACTCAGCAGACGATGCTGCATCATCCAACTGACCTCGTTACGCTCAGCTTCCTTTTGCTGACTCACACAACTTGTCAGGTTGTCGGAAGTCAATGTGAAGGCATGCACACAATCGCCATTGGATTTGCGCACAGCAAGGAAGGTAGCACTCTCAGAAATGACATACTCCACTCGCCATCCGATCTGTCCACGAATGGATAATCTACCCGTAGGACTATCAGCAGCAAGGGTATAGCCTTGAGTTACCTGAGCGGTATAGAGATTCATGCCGTCCCACCATTTGGAACCATCCATTATCGTCTGAGCCGTCATGTTGAGAGCACAGGACAACTGAAACAGAATCAGCAATAAAGTGACTAACAGTTTTTTCATCTTATCAAGGTCTTTAGTTCTTTTCTTCTATTTGTTGGAACCAAGCATGAATGGCTTCGCCCTCTGGTACCTGATCGAGATACTTAGCACCTTCCTCGACAGAGATTTCCTTGTCATTGAGTGAACACCCATTGATTTCGCCCTCGACCTCAAGCACGTTGAGTTTCCAAATACGCTTGCCATCCTTGAAGGCATGAATCTCCTGCTGCCATGAAGGTCCTCCTGCAGGACCTGCGAGTTTCAGATAATGGATACCGTCCTTCTGACATTCAGATGGCTGCAATCTTGGGTTCTCGATAGCAACCAACGTAAACTTACCATCCTTGCGAGTGAAGAAAGCACCATTGTTCTCTTCCTCATTGCTCAGCCAGATCCATTCGTTATCGTAGTCGATATAGCAGTGTGACCACTTCGTGAGTTCGACGTCCTTATCGCCCATCTCATCAGCGTAGTACATCTTCTTCATCGTTGCGAAGTCTTTCTTCCAGATAGGTATCTCCTCGTCAATCATGTTGTGATAGCACTCGTATTCAACATCCTTCAACACATCTTCTTGCTCGAAGAACATACCGACAGTTGAGCTTTCAGGCGCATCACGCTGGTAGCAGAGTTCCAGTCCCTTAGGTCCTTCGAAAGCAGCCACAGGGTCGCAACCTACATACATACCGTCATCATCGGCATTCCACGTAGCCCCATAGCCATCCTCATAATAGCCGATTTGCTCGTTCACAACGACCTTTTCACCCTTGATAAGTACATCAAGTGCAAGAGCGCTCTTGCGATCTGGGTCGTATTTGTCCTTTGGAGCATTCTTATAGGCACCCTTGAACTGCAAGCTGCCATAAGTGTAATCGTCACCTATCTTACATAGCAGAATAGATTTTTCTGCCTTCATGCCGTATTTTTCTTCCAGTTGCTTGACAACTGCTGTAGGAAGCGGTTTTTCCTTACCCCAACTGTATTCAAAGTATTTGATCGGTAACAACTTACGTGAGTCCTTGTATTCATCAGTAACAATGATATAACCCTCGTTCTTTCCTACATCGAAACGTGCACAAAGCGAAGGAATCTCTTTACGGCCATGACGTTCACCTATACTTGGAGTATTTCCATCGGGGTCTTTCAGTACCTCATCCACATATTTCACCTTCACAAACTTCTCACCACTCAGCAGATTGGTGTAATGAGCCCTATTGCGACGGAACATATCCTGCAAGGCCCATCGGCCATGCCAATCATCGAAATACTCGGCGTACTCAGGATCTTTCTTAGGTTTTTTCAGTTCTGTCCAATAGAGCACCTGACTATACTTTCCGTCTTCACCCATGAGGAACATCGGAAGCGGAGTGGTGTCGTTTTCCTCGACAATTGTTTCATCGACTTCTTCTGCAGTCAACGAATCATTATCGTCTGCAGAGACTGTCTGTCCCTGATTCTTACAACTCATCATAACGGCCGTCACGCAGATGGCCCAAACCATAAGTTTCTTCATTTGTTTTCTATTTTTGTTGTTTTGCTATTTTGGGCATTTTTATGAATAATATCATCGTCTTCCGAGCATGTCGATTGCAAAATTACGAATTATAATTCATCCAACAATGAAAAATTCACAAATTATTCCATGCTGTCAGTGTTTTCTATACGACCTTACTGTCTTTTCAACAAATTGATGATGTTCTCTATCAATTCTGGAGTACGGAAACGATAGTTCTTTTCGCCATACGATAAGATGGCATAGGAGAAGTTGTCGGCCAGACATTCCTCAGGTGCAAACACATATGAGGTGTTATGTCCCACCTTGTCCCAGAAATCCTCCATATCCTTCACGGGGTAAGCCTTATAGAGGTCATCAAGCGGTACCAGCACACATTCGTTATGGTTGAAGAACGAAGCTCGTTCGTTCTGTGCAGCCGCCTCAGTCCATGTTTTCGTATACTTCACGATGAGTTCGCATGGACGTTGCTCGCCATCGATGGAGACCTCTATGTAATTGTCCAGATGTTCCACATCAGGATTGGTCAATATCCAATTCTTCACTTCAGTCGGGAAGTTGATATCATGATCCAAAATGGTGAAGCCGATCAGGCTGTACATACTACGACGGAAATCTGCATTGTTGCGAGTTAGACAATGAAACATCTCGTGAATCACCAATTTGGTCATTCTTAGTAAAAGCATCTGCTTCACCTCCTTATCCGTAGTATTCCGCATGAAATACTCAAACTCACCACGTCCCAAGTAAATCACAGTCCCATTCGTATAGCCTCCTGCACCACCCTCCTCGTCCATTGTGGTTTTCACTATTACGATATCTTTGGTAGGGAACGGCAGACGACACCCTATCTTCTTCAGACGCTCCTCGATAAAGTCCACCACACGACTCATGTAGTCCTTCTCCTCCTGAGTGAAATCCAACACCTGTTCCCTTGCATATTGTTTGAACTCCTCAAGGGTCGCATTCGACTTCCTCATTCGCCAATCCAGATCGTTTTGACTTAAACATCTGTAGTACTCCGTACGGCTATCCATCAACAGCTGTCCCTCTGCCTTTGAAGCACAATGGAAGTGAATCTGTCGTGTCTGACCTATTGCCGTTGTGCCACCTATCAACACCCAGACGACACATACAAAAATCCGTAATTCTGTTTTCACCTTTTCCCTTTTTACATTATCGCTCAGTCTTTTTCACAACAAGTTTATCACCACTCAAATCCACTTCAAAAAGATGAGGAGTACGGATAGTCCGCCCTCGGGCATCCTTCTGATGAAAATGTACAGACATCATCCATTGGCCGTCGAAACGTTGGAAAAGCATCGAATGACCATAACCGGGAGGGGTAATAGGTTCAGGTTCTTGTGTCCAAGGACCATCCAGCGTACCACTCTTTGAGTAGGCCACACCTTGCGTATAAACATCATAGACCCATGAGGTCCAGAGCATTCCTAACCGTCCTGTACCAGTACGGAATAGATAAGGGCCGTCCGTCACTTTATTCCAAGTGATTTCTCCCTTGTCGTTCTTTTCTCGGCTCCAAGGTGAGTCGCTGGCTCGGAATAACACCTTTGGTTCGCCCACAGTACCACTGAGATCGGGTTTCAACTCAATCTTCTCTATCGTCCCGTTCCAGTTCTGCAACCACTCGCCACAGAACACCATATAGGGCTTTCCATCCTTATCTTTCCAATAGGTACCATCAAGCGTAGGACGATTGGCGGGCAGATAAGTAGCATCTCCAAAGGCCTTGTACGGTCCCATGGGATTATCGGCTCGGAGTACCTGTGAAGCACGCCGCTCTATCACATTTCCTCTTACCGTATCTATCTTGACAGCTTGATTCGTAAATGTTCCGAAATAATAGTACCAACCATCACCCGTCTGGTGCAACTCAGCAGCCCAGATTGAGGGTCGAGGTCCCATCCACGAGTCGGCTGCAAATTCTGTCACACGCATCGGTCCTTCCCACAGCTTTAAGTCCTGACTGCGCCACATCATACCGCCCGTTCCCGTCATGTAATACATCTTTGTCTTCTGATCAGCCAAAATCGCAGGATCACTTAGACGTATGGAGTCTAAGGGTACATCCTTCTGTGCTCGCATTCCCCATTGAGCTGAAGCTGTCAGCATACTGATCATAGCCATAAGGCTCATTATCCATTTTTTCATATTCATTCGTTTTTTTCGGTCATATATTTCCAATAGCGACGGGGCATGTCGCTCAGTTGTTTCTTAGGATTCATACGCTCCTTGATGCAGATAGCCTTGAAATAAGTGCGCCAGAGTTGCTGGAAAAGAGCATCATCAGCACTCAGAGCATCTGCATCGAGTTTTCCGTTCTCCAAATCAAAGGGAACGGATGCTTCGTCTTCGAAAGTGATATGAATGGGTGCTGCAGAGCCATCATAATAATAGCCATAATGCCGATGGGCATCGTAGATGAGCCAGGGTTGGTCGTTAAAGCGATCTTGAAAGTGACTGATGATGAGTGGCAACACGTTATGATCGGGCGAAACAACACCCAGATAGGTACCATCCTTAGCCTTCTGGAAACGGATGAACTGTTTCATGCGCATCTGCTCATAAAGCACACGTCGGCAGGTGTTCCTCACTTCCAACACATCGGGGTCGGAGGCGTTTCGTTCAAAGTCCTTCACATTCATGCGGAACAACTTACAGATGAAATTGAAGAGGGGCTGATTGAGTGCTCGCTCCTCAGAAAGCCAACTGAGGGTAATCATCCGGAGTCCGTCTTTCGAAAGATGTTTCTCAAGTCCTTTCCACACCCGTTCGGCCTTTGCACTATCGGTCACCACCCTATGGAGTTCGTCGGCAAACAGCGGCAACTGCTCACCCTCTGTCAACAACATCTCGGGCTGCTGGTGAAGAAAGAAACTGTCGAACACGGCTGTCAACAAT